>CAYXJA010000007.1:0-6918 GCA_964465425.1 uncultured Prolixibacteraceae bacterium
GAAATAATTGCTCTATGTTTTTCATCATAGATAATTATATCAGGAATAATTCCTCGCAACCTGTGATACTGGATTTTGAAGGCTCAATAATTGAAGGTATTGCAAAGTTTTTTAGCCGGTTCGGGGCAGAACCTGAGACATATCAACATATAAAATTCAACAGGCTGCCAAGGCTGATAAAGATATTCAAGAAGTGAAAAGTAGTAATATTTTCAATAATAAAACAAAACCGGAATGAGGGTAATAAATCTGGGAGAGAAAAATTCTCTGTTCAATCAGTTTATTTCAGAAATAAGAGATGTAAATATTCAGAATGATTCATTAAGATTCAGGAGGAATATTGAAAGGATAGGAGAAATATTTGCATATGAGATAAGTAAGGAGCTGGACTTTAAACAAAAAAATGTTACTACGCCTTTAGGAATAGCAGAAATGAATCTGCTTGACAATTATCCTGTACTTGCTACTATATTACGGGCAGGGTTACCTTTGCATCAGGGTTTTTTAAATTTCTTCGACAAGAGTGGAAATACTTTTATTTCAGCTTACAGGAAGTATATCAGTAAGGAAAATTTTGTAATTGAATTTGAATACATGGCATCGCCTTCTCTGGAAAATAAGGTGGTAATATTATCCGATCCGATGCTTGCTACCGGTTCATCTTTTGAAATTGGATATAAAGCGCTTTTCAGAAAAGGCACACCAAAGCATGTTCATCTTGTTTCAGTGATCGCAAGCCGCTGCGGAGTAGACTATATTCAGGAAAAATTGCCTGATGAAAATTGTACTTTATGGGTAGGAGCTATTGATCCGGAGCTAAACAATAAATCTTATATAGTGCCGGGCCTGGGAGATGCCGGAGACCTGGCCTATGGTGAAAAGCTCGATGAAAAAAAGTGAACTGATAAAGCAAAAAGCAATTTCACTAGGTTTTTCTGCTTGTGGAATTTCAAAGTCGGGTAAACTTGAAGATAATGAAGTTTATTTGAAAAATTATCTTGAAAACGGATTCCATGGTAACCTAAAATATTTAACAACCAATATTGATAAAAGAGTTGATACATCTTTGCTTGTTGAAGGAGCGAAATCTGTAATTTCTGTATTGGTCAACTATTATCCGGCTATTAAGCAGGAAGGGGAAAATATCCCTTTGATTTCAAAATATGCTTACGGACAGGATTATCATCAGGTAATAAAAGATAAGCTACTTGAGCTTCTGAATTTCATAAATAAAGAAATGTCTCCTGTGAATGGGAGGGCATTTGTAGATTCAGCTCCTGTATTGGAAAAGGCTAGAGCAGTAAAGGCCGGTCTTGGTTGGATCGGAAAAAACGGACTGTTGATTAACAAAGAATTTGGATCTTTTTTTTTCATTGGAGAATTGATTATTGACATTGAGCTTGATTATGATGAGCCATTCATTAGTGAGTCTTGCGGGAATTGTAACAAATGTCTTGAAGCCTGTCCAACAAACGCTTTTGCAAAACCATACATTCTAAATGCAACTAAATGTATTTCATATCTGACAATAGAAAGTGATGGTGATTTGCCTGAAGGTATGCATGAAAAAATAGGGAGTAGGGTATATGGTTGTGATGAATGTCAGGATGTATGTCCCTGGAATAAAAATATCAAACACCATAATATTGAGCAATTTAATATTTTAAAAGAAATACAAAATCCCGATATAAAAAGATTGAAAGAAATGAATGAAGAAGAGTTTAATATTGTTTTTGAGAAATCAGCAATAAAGAGAATAGGCATAAAAAAATTCAGGAGGAACGTTTTATTTACATTCCCGGATTAATATTTGATGATTAATATTAATCTTTTTAAGCAGTTGAATTGTTAGATTTGCAAATGCTTTTTAAAAATTCAGAATTATGAGACGATATATTTTAATTTCAATTATTTCAGTATTAATTATGACTACAGGGTGTAAGCAAAAGCAAAAGATTAAGGATAAAAAAGATTTTCAATTTTTGGTGGAGCAGTTTTCTGATATTAAGATATTAAGGTATCAGGTTCCCGGATTTGAAGATTTAAGCCTTGATCAAAAGAAGCTGTTGTATTATTTATCGCAGGCAGCTGCAGAGGGCAGGGACATACTATTCGATCAGAATTATAAATACAATCTGGTTATCAGGCGTACACTTGAATCTATTTATAACAATTATAAAGGAGATCGTACATCAGAAGATTTTAAGAAATTCGAAATATACCTTAAGAGAGTTTGGTTTTCTAACGGAATACACCATCATTATTCTGCTGATAAGATAGATCCTGGTTTTCCTGTTGAATATTTCAACACTATTATGCAGGAAATAAGCGAAGATCAGCTTCCGTTAAAAGAAGGACAAGCTAAGGCCGAATTACTTGCACTTCTTGATAGTGTGATATTTAATCCTGAAGTTGATAATAAAAGAGTAAATCAGGCAGATGGTGAAGATCTAATACTTACTTCTGCTAACAATTATTATTCAGGGGGTATTACACAGAAAGAGGTTGAGGAATTCATTGCTTCAAAAAAAATTCCCGGCGACACTCAACCTGTTTCATACGGACTTAACAGCACTCTGGTAAAAAAGGATGGGAAGATTTATGAAGAAGTATGGAAAGTAGGAGGGAAATATTCTGCTGCCATTGAAAAGATAGTTTTCTGGCTCGAGAAAGCTTTGACTGTTGCTGAAAATGACAAACAGAAGAATATAATAAGTCTTCTTATTTCGTATTATAAGACCGGAGATTTAAAAACTTTTGATGAATTCAATATTGCATGGCTTAAAGACGATCAGTCAAGAATTGACTTTGTAAATGGCTTTACTGAAACATATGGTGACCCGCTGCAATATAAGGGAGCATGGGAAAGTCTGGTTAACTTTGTTAATCTTGTAGCAACAAGTCGTACTAAAACAATTAGTGAAAATGCCCAATGGTTTGAAAGTAATTCACCTGTTGATCCGAGATTCAGAAAAGAGGTCGTCAAGGGAGTATCTGCAAAAGTTATTACAGCAGCAATGCTGGCGGGCGATTGCTATCCTGCAACTCCAATAGGAATTAACCTTCCTAATGCCGATTGGATTAGAAAAGAACACGGATCAAAATCAGTTACAATTGAAAACATAGTATATTCATATGATCAGGCTGCTTTGGGAAATGGTTTTCTTGAAGAATTTTGTTATTCCAACGAAGAAATTGAAGCTCAAAAAAAATATGGTTTCATAGGTGATGTACTTCATACTGATATGCATGAATGTCTTGGTCATGGTTCAGGGCAGTTATTGCCGGGTGTATCGGGAGATGAATTAAAAGCATACGGAGCTGTGACTGAAGAAGCAAGAGCTGACCTTTTTGCCCTTTATTATATGGGTGATGAAAAGATGATTGAGCTTGGACTTTTCCCTGATAAGGAAGCCTATAAAGCTGCATACGATGATTATATCCGGAATGGGATAATGACTCAGCTTACAAGAATAGAGCCCGGTAAAAATATTGAGCAGTCGCATATGAGAAACCGGCAATTGATTTCTAAATGGACATTTGAAAAAGGAGCTGCAGATAAAGTTATTGAAAAGAAAGTAAAAGATGGAAAGACTTATTTTGTAATTAATGACTATGCAAAGCTTCGTAATTTATTTGGTCAGTTATTGGCAGAGATTCAAAGGATAAAATCAGAAGGAGACTTTAACGGAGCAAAGAATCTTGTTGAAAATTATGCTGTTAAAGTTGATGCTGAATTACATAAAGAAGTTCTTGCCAGATATAAAAAGCTGAATATTGCACCTTACAGTGGATTTTTGAATCCGGTATACAAACCTGTTACAAATGATTCAGGAGAAATAGTTGAAGTGAAGCTTGACTTTTCGGAAGGGTATATTGATCAGATGCTAAGATATTCCAAAGAAAATTCATTTTTACCTTCGTACAATTAGGGTGACTTTAAGAAAACCCGGATAAAGATCATTACAACGGCTTTTATTCAGTACAAGCCAGTAATAGCATTGAAACGGGCGGAACATTAACTTTTGGTGAGTGGTTATCGATAATTCCGTTTTCATCAATAACATAACCCTGTGCGATTATTTTCCATTTACGATCTTCGATTACAAATGGTATTGAACGATCGTTATTGTTGAATATAACCTGAATATATTTCCAGGGATCGTTGTTGGCATTAGGACCTATTTCATAAGAAACTACACCGGGAAGATAATATTTTGAAAAGACAAGATATTTTCTTATTTGATCGGCATTGGTCATTCTGAAGGCAGGATGATTTTTCCTTAATTCAATGAGATTTCGGTAATAGTTGTTGACGTAAGAGAATAAAGCTTTCCTGCTCCAGTCGATCATGTTAACATCATCGCCTGACTTATAGCTGTTGTGATCGCCTCTTTTTGTACGGCACATTTCAACTCCGGAATGGAGGAAAGGTATTCCTTGGGAAGTAAGCAATATAGCACCGGCAAGACATGCCATTTTAGCCAGTTCAATAAGTCCTGCTTTTGGGTGCGACAATTTTAGTTTATCGTAAAGAGTATAATTATCGTGACACGATACGTAGTTTACACTCTGTTGAGGTGAATACGACCATGCCCATTTAGTAGAGGCCACCCAGTTATATACAATCTGCGGATGAAAGGTTGCTGCAATGATTCCATATTTAATTGACTCTTCATTTAATGTTTGTCCGCTTGCAAAGCCTAAACTTCCCGGATCACTCCAGTGGCCTTTGACTGCATCCCTGAAATCATCATTAAAAACAGCAATCCTGTCGAGTTGAGACGTATTTCTTTTAACGGCACGTAACTTTTCATTCATTGGACTTTCACCACCTGTCCATCCTTCTCCGTATAAGATGATTTTGGGATTTATCAGGTCAAGTTCCTTTCGGATAGAATTCATAGTTTCAATATCGTAAATACCCATAAGATCGAAACGAAAACCATCAATATGATATTCTTTTGTCCAGAATTTCAGGGAATCGATAATATATTTGCGGACCATTGTTCTTTCTGATGCTATTTCATTTCCGCATCCACTTGCATCAGAGAAGGTTCCGTTATTTTTTTGTCTGTAATAGTAACCGGGTACTGTTTGATTGAAATACGAATGATTTATCAGACCGGTGTGATTGTAAACAACATCCATAATAACTCCGATGCCATTCTCATGAAGAGATTTAACCATTTTCTTAAATTCAAGAATTCTGGTTTCACCATGATAAGGATCGGAAGAATAAGATCCCTCAAGCGAGTTAAAATTCAAAGGATCATAGCCCCAGTTATATTGTTTGTTGTCTGGCTTCGATTCATCAACAGTAAGAAAGTCGAATACAGGAAGAAGATGAATATGAGTAATACCCAATTCTTTCAGATGATCGATACCTGTTTTCATGCTTTCAGGCGATCGGGTGTTTTTTTCTGTAAAAGATAGATACTTACCCTTATTTGTAATTCCTGAAAATGGATCTATGCTAAAGTCACGGACATGTAATTCATAAATTATCATGTCAGTGTAATTTTCCGGCAATATATATTTATCCTTTTCCCAGTTAAACGGATTTGTTTTTTCAAAGTTGCAGATCATTGCTCTTCTTCCGTTAACACCAATAGCATAAGCATAGGGATCAGGTACTTCATCCATCCATCGGTCGCCTATCAGGCATTGAACAGAATAATACAGACCATGAAAATCACCTTCAAGTTCCATGAACCATATTCCATTTTCGCCTTTCGACATGTGGTATACTTCAATAAGATCTCCCGAGTGTCCTTTGTTGTACAATCGGAATATTACCAGGGAGGCTGTTGGTGACCATAATCTGAATATTGTCTTTTCTTCATCGCATAAAGCTCCGAGAGTATTTTCATTATACGCCGGATATGTTGAAAAATCTATATGTCCAAAGGTCCAATTCATTTATTTTTTTTAGACGGATAATCAGGAAAAATGCTTGCAATCTTAATTCATGAATTAAACAAATGTAAATAAATTAAAAAAATTTATTCCAGGTATTGACATTTATTAATAAAGGTTTATATATTTGAATAAAATTAATAGTGCTATTAAATAGCGATGTTAATAAAAAGCAAATGGGAGAAGAAAAAAATACAGAACAAACGATTCTCGAAGCAGCAGAAAAACTTTTTCTTGATAAAGGATTTGCATTGACTTCAACGGTTGAAATAGCCAAAGAAGCAGGGTGTAATCAGGCGATGGTTCATTATTATTTCAGGACAAAGGAGAAGCTTTTCAATATTATTTTTGAAAACAAAATTCAGGAGTTAATGCAAGCTGTATATGGAAGTGATGATCCTTCATTACCTTTTACAGAAAGATTGAAGAGGGTGGTTGAAGCTCATTATGAAGTTCTGGCAAGAAACCCCAAATTTCCGTTTTTATTTTTTAGTGAACTTTCTACTAACCCTGCGAGGTTCAGAGTGATGATTCAAAAGATGAGTAAGTTACCGGTAACTATAATGGAAAGATTTGCTGATGACCTTAAAAAAGAAATTGAAGCAGGAAGAATAAGAAACATCACTCCCTTGGGGCTGCTTCAGACAATTGTTTCCTTGAATATTACTCCGTTCCTTATAAATCCTCTTTTTAAAGAGATAACAGGTATGAATGATGAGGAGTATCAAATACTAATTAATCAGCGTAAGCAAGAGAATGCAATTATAATAATGAGGAGTTTAATGCCTTAATTTTTTTAACTATTAATTAATAGGTGTATTAAATAGGTTACTTAAAAAACAAACAAAATGAAAGCAATACCATTAATTTTCCTGATTCTGTTTGTGATTAGTTTTAAAGCAAATTCACAGATAAGCATTGAAGATTGTCAGGAAAAAGCACGTTTAAACTATCCGTTGATTAAGCAATACGGATTGATTGAAGAGAATGAAAATTTAA
>CAYXJA010000007.1:7018-11558 GCA_964465425.1 uncultured Prolixibacteraceae bacterium
TTATTTCTTCAGGGAGGATACGGGCAACCCGGTCTTAATATGTTCTCGGATGGTTTTCATCCTTATTATATCGGAGGGGTAAGGTTCTCATGGAATCTCAGTGGATTTTACAATCAAAAGAACAATTTAGATAAACTTGAAAACAGCAAGAAAAGTCTTGATATTCAAGAAGAAATATTCCTTTTTAATGTAAAACAAAAACTTTGTCAACAAGAAGAAGATATTAAGAAGCTTAAGGTAGTGGTTGTTAATGATGAAGAGATAGTAAGGTTAAGGGGAAATATTAAAAATATATCAGCTGCTAAATTGGAAAACGGAACTTTATCGGTTACCGATATGGTAAGAGAAATAAATGCTGAAAATCAGGCAAGGTTATTAAAATCAATTCATGAGATTCAACTTGTTATGTCAATATATAATCTTAATAACAACATCAATAATTAATACAGTATTATGAAAAGAATTAAATCAATACTACTACTAACAAGCGTTATTTTCTTTTCAGCTTGTAGTAATAATGAAAATTCATATGATGCTAACGGAACTTTTGAAGCGACAGAAATCCTTGTTTCTTCTGAAGTCAGTGGTAAGATAATGCAATTTGAAGTACAGGAGGGTCAACTTCTTGATTCAGGACAGTGTTTTGGATATATTGATACTATTCAGCTTTATTTAAAGAAAAAGCAGCTTGAAGCAGGGATTAACTCAATCAAAATCAGAAGGCCTGAGATTAAGAGACAAATAGCAGCCCTTGAACATCAGTTAAGTGTTGCTAAAAATGAAAAGAAAAGGATAGAAAACCTTGTTTTGGCCGATGCTGTTGGCAAAAAGCAGTTGGATGATATAAATGCTCAGATAGGCTTGCTTGAAAGACAGCTTGATGCACAGAAATCAACATTGGAAATTTCAAACAGAGGTATGACTGAAGATATATCAACAATGGAAATTCAGGTTGAACAAGTTGCTGATCAGTTAAAAAAGAGTATGATAACAAGTCCGATAAAAGGAACTCTGCTTGTTAAATATGCTGAAAGAGGAGAATTAGCTGTTATGGGTAAGTCATTATTTAAAATTGCCGATATAGAAAATATGATTCTGAGGGCTTATATTACTTCAGATCAGTTGACTCAGTTAAAAATAGGCGACAGTGTAAAAGTGTTTTCAGATTTCGGTAAGGAGACAAAGGAGTATTCCGGTAATATAATCTGGATTTCGGGTAAATCGGAATTTACTCCAAAGACCATCCAAACAAGAGAGGAAAGAGATAATCTGGTTTATGCAATTAAGATTGCAGTAAAGAACGATGGCTATTTGAAAATAGGAATGTACGGCAGCATTAAGTTATAATTCAAGACAAATGGGTTTAGCAAGCGAAAATATGGATAAAGCTTCAATCTGTTGTTCTTCAATATCAAAAAGCTTTGGGGAAACTAAGGTTTTAGATGATATAAATTTTGAAGTTAACCATGGTGAAATATTCGGTATCATTGGACCTGATGGTGCAGGTAAAACAACACTATACCGGATACTGACAACTTTATTAAATGCTGACGAGGGGAAAGCTTTTGTCAATGGTTTTGACGTAGTTAGCCAATATAAAGAAATCAGGAAAAGAGTTGGATATATGCCCGGCAGGTTTTCTTTATATCAGGACCTGACAGTTGAAGAAAATCTGACCTTTTTTGCTGCGGTATTCAATTCTTCAATTGAAAAAAACTATTATCTGATAGAGGATATATATAAGCAGATTGAACCTTTCAAAGACAGAAGGGCTGGTAAATTGTCAGGAGGAATGAAACAAAAACTTGCTTTGTGTTGTGCGTTGATACACAAACCCGAAGTATTGTTTCTTGATGAACCTACTACAGGGGTGGACCCTGTTTCAAGAAAAGAGTTCTGGGGGATGTTGATGAAACTCAAATCTCAGGGAATAACAATATTAGTGTCGACACCGTATATGGATGAAGCGAAATTGTGCGACAGAATAGCTTTCATGCTAAATGGAAGAATATTAAAGATTGAAGATCCCCGAAAAATAATAAGTAATTATAAGAATGATATCTGGGCAGTAAGAAGCAGGAAAATGTCAAAGCTGTTATCCGATATTAGATCTTTTGGGAAAATTGAATCTTGTTATTCTTTTGGAGATAGCCATCATGTTGAAATAAATACTGACTATCTGACTGATACCTTAAAAAGTGAATTAAGAAGTGAGATGGAAATATTCTTAAAGTCCAAAGGTCATAAAGAGTTGACAATAGTAAATTTTGATCCTTCTGTTGAAGATGTGTTTATGTCATTATCACGTAACGAGCAAAGAAATGAAAATAATCGCAGTTGAAAATCTGATAAAGAGGTTCGGCTCTTTTACCGCTGTTGATAATATATCGTTTGATGTTGAACAGGGAGAGATATTTGGATTTCTTGGAGCAAACGGGGCAGGGAAGACAACTGCAATGAAAATGCTGACGGGCTTGTTGAAACCGACTTCAGGGTATGGGAATGTTGCAGGTTTTGACATTTATCATCAGTCAGACAAGATAAAAGAAAACATCGGCTATATGAGTCAGAAATTTGCCTTGTATGACGATTTGAAAGTTTGGGAAAATATACGGTTATATGCCGGAATATACAGAGTACCCGGCAAGGAAATAAATGAGAGGACAGACATTCTGCTTGAGCAACTTGGGTTTCAAGATGAAAAAAATACTTTAGTAAAATTATTACCATTAGGGTGGAAGCAGAAACTTGCTTTTTCAGTTTCTATTCTGCATAATCCAAAGATTGTCTTTTTAGATGAACCCACCGGAGGAGTTGACCCTATAACAAGAAGAAACTTTTGGGAAATGATATATAATGCGTCTGATAGGGGTATAACAGTATTTGTTACAACTCATTATATGGATGAAGCAGAGTATTGCAACCGGGTTTCTATTATGGTAGATGGAAGAATCGAAGCATTGGATACACCTGAAAACCTGAAAACCATATATGGTACAGACAGTATGAATGGAGTATTTACTCAATTAGCAAGAAAATCCACAAGAAAAGACGAATGAAATGAAACAGTTTAAGGCTTTTGTTATAAAAGAATTCTATCACATTTTACGTGACCACTGGACAATGATTATTTTATTATTGATGCCGGTGGTAATGACCATTCTCTTTGGTTATTGTATTTCTACAGAAATCAAGAACACTAAGTTTGTTGTATTTGATCCTTCAAGAGATCATGTTACTCAGGGAATTGTAAATAAGTTGCAAAGCAGTGAGTATTTCATTTTCGAGGGTTATGTTGATGATTATAATAATATTGAAAAGGTATTTTCAAATTCAGATTTCGGCATGGTGCTTGTTTTCGGCAACAAGTTTGGAGAAAAATTCATGGAAAGTGATGATGCACAAATCCAAATTATTACTGATGGTTCAGACCCAAATACTGCTGTTATTTTAAACGGCTATGCATCCAACCTTATTCTCTCGTATCAGCAGGACAAATCTAAATCATATAACAAAGCAGGTTTAATAAGCCCTGAAATAAAGCTACTTTTTAATCCTTCTTTAAAAAATGAATACAATACTGTCCCGGGCATTATCGGAGTCATTATCATGCTTATTTGTGCTCTTATGACTTCAGTTTCTATTGCAAGAGAAAAAGAAAAAGGGACAATGGAGGTTTTATTGGTTTCTCCGGTGAAGCCTTTTTTAATTATTGTTTCAAAGGTGGTTCCTTACTTTTGTATTTCATTGATAAACCTTGCAACGATATTACTATTGGCTCATTTCTTACTTCACGTACCTATTGTTGGTAGTATATTCCTTGTAATATTTATTTCGCTGTTATACATTTTTGTTTCCCTTTCGCTTGGAATTCTTATTTCAACACTGGTTGATAAACAAATTGTTGCGCTTCTAATTTCAGGAATGGTACTTCTTTTACCCGTTGTTTATCTGTCAGGAATGATTTTTCCGGTTGAAAGTATGCCGATTTTATTGCAATGGCTGGCGAATATAATTCCTGCTAAATGGTTTATCGTTGCTATTAAAGATGTTATGATTAAAGGAATGACATTTTCTTCAATATTAAAGGAGATAATTGTTTTGGCTTCTATGGCTATTCTGATAATTATTGTCAGTATTAAGAAATTTAAAATCAGATTAGAATAAAACTTTCAAAATCGTATAAGATGTTAAAGTATCTTTTAGAAAAAGAGTTTAAACAGTTTTTCAGAAATAAGTTTCTGCCTAAAATCTCTGTTGTATTACCATTTGTGGCAATGTTGATTTTTCCTCTTGTTGCAAATTTTGAAATAAAAAATCTTAATCTTCATGTCGTTGACCATGATAAAAGTTCGTATTCAAACAGACTAATAAATAAAATAACTTCATCTGGATATTTTAGGCTTACCGGAATTTCAGGCAGTCATGATTTGGCATTCAAAGATATTGAGGATAATAAAGCTGATTTGATTCTTGAGATTCAACCAAATTTTGAAAGAAATATTGAAAAGGAAAATCAATCAAAGGTTTTGATTTCATC
>CAYXJA010000007.1:11658-14559 GCA_964465425.1 uncultured Prolixibacteraceae bacterium
CTTTTTGTATCAGTGTTTGTTTTAGCAATCTCAGGTTTTGGTCTTGTCATTTCCAATTATGCCAGAAACATGCAGCAGGCAATGTTTATGATGTTTTTCTTTGTACTTACTTTTATATTTATAAGCGGGCTTTATACACCGGTTAATAATATGCCTCAATGGGCGCAGTATCTAAGCTATTTAAGTCCTTTGAAATATATAATACAAGTGATTAGAATGATATATCTAAAAGGAAGTATATTGACTGAATTAACTACTGAATTATTTGCATTGATAGGGTTTGCAATTTTCTTTAATGGTTGGGCAGTTTTAAGTTACCGAAAGAAATCAAACTAAAATGGAATTCAATTATTGGTTTTATTGCCTGAATTCCATTTTCGTCAAAATTTCATGATTTGTAAAATGTTCAGGTAAATCATTTCTCTTCAGTGATCTGACCGGATTTATGTCTATTCCCCCTCTTCGTGTGTAAAGACATGTAACTGTCAGTTCTGATGGATTGTAAATATTATTTAATCTTGTAAATATCATTTCACATATTTCTTCATGGAAATGATTTTCATTTCTTAATGATACTATGTATTTCAGGAAGCCACTCTTTGTGGGCAATTTTTTGCTTTTCATTTTTATATAAACTGAACCCCAGTCAGGTTGAAGCGTTATCTTGCAATTGCTTCTTAAAAGGTGAGAACCCCATTTAACTATTTCTGAAGATGATGATTCATCGAGGAGGCCAGTGTTTTCAGAGTAGTCATCAAATATTGATGATTTAATCTCATCACAGTTTTCTAAAATTAAGTATTCTGAAAACTCATTTTGTTTTTTACTGTTTGAACAATTAAAATAATGCGCCTTTACTTCAGTTTTAAGTACTGTCGACAAATCTTTGATTATAATAGATATAACTTCATTTATCCCTTCTTTAGCATATAATCCGTATCTGTCCATGTTGAATGAATTAAGATACAGCTTTAAAGATTTGCTTTCTACTAAGAATTCACTTTCTGCGGAATAAACTATTTTCAATATTCCTGTTACCGGTAATCCTGAGTGTAATAAAAAACTGAATTCATATGCATGCCAGACATCAACTCCCGTGAAGTTGAGATTATCATTCTCAATTCCATACAATTGGCGGTTTAAGATTCTTGGAACTGCAACAAGCACAGAAGGATCATAATGCTTTGGAAAACTGCTTTGCTTTCCCAGATGTGTTGATTCAATTTGCATATTCCTTTTGATTTTAAATCTTTTATACTCCGGCTATTCCCCCAAAATAATTGATTTGAAGGCGTGGACTAAATCTCCAACCCTTTTCAATTGCCAATTCAACAGTAAGCATCCTTGTTTGTTTTAATTCTTCGGGGGTGCTTCCCAAAGGCATTAACACAATGTCATCAGGATTCCATCCGCTAAGACGGGAGAGAAATGTATCTTCGATTTCTTTTATTTCATCGTGGTTTTGTACCACAAATTTAAGTTGAAAATCTTTATCGCGATTAATCTTGCAATGATCAATGATCGATTGGATTGCGCCCGTATTTAATCTTGTACTTTCAAGATAATCAATATCTAAATTTGTTGTTATATTCTGTTTCTTTATTTTATCATTTGTGGGAACTGAATTCTTAAGCTTTGGTGAGATGCTAAAGAAATTAATCTTTTCAATCAGCTTTTCGTTAAAAATAGTACCGTTGGTTTCAACCGAATAATGAATATTTCTTTCCTTTTCCAATTTGGAAATTAAAAAGCTTAAATTTTCAGATTGCAAAAATGGCTCACCTCCTGAGATTACAATATGGTTTATATTACCAAGATTGTGGAGGATTATTTTCTTTAATTTTTCTATTGAAATCTTGGATTCATTGGTAATATCGAAAGAAGTATATTGAGTGTCGCACATACTAACCTGACCATCAGGAAGATTCCACATGCATCTTAAATTGCACCTTGAAGTACGAAGGAAAAGAACCGGTATACCTGCCATTTTCCCTTCTCCTTGTATTGTCCCCGATATCTTAAATCCTGTAGAAAGCTTATTTGTGATTATTATTCCTTTTTCATTTTTAGTAATAGGGAAAACTGCTTCAGGAGCAAGTAATATATATTTATTATCCATTTTGTTATGAAAATTTTGTAAATGAAGAATTAGACAAGAGATGTGTCAGTAACCCTCGCTTCTTCAAAGGCATTTTTTCTAAGCAGACAACTGTCACATTTCCCGCATGGTTTTTCTCCACCTCTATAACAACTCCAGGTATTGCTCCAGTCAACTCCCAGTTTTTCACCTATAAGTATTTCCTCAGACTTGGTTTTAAATAGAAATGGTGAATGTATAGTTATTCTCTTATTCATTTCAGCACCCATTACTGTTCCAAGGTTAATTGTGTCTTCCATCGATTTGATGAACTCTTCACGGCAATCAACATATCCGGAATAATCAACCTGGCTAACCCCTATGAATATGTCCTGCGATCCAATTGCTTCAGCATAAGAAGCTGCAATTGAAAGAAAAACCATATTACGTGCCGGAACATAAGTAAGTGGAATTTCATTTGCGAAAATATTACCGTCTTCAATGTTCATAGAATTATCAGTCAACGAACTGCCTCCCCATAGATTGAGTTTAAGATCTACTATCTTGTGATCTTTTGCACCAATGTCTTTTGCAGTTTTAATTGCACATTCAAGTTCCTTATTATGTTTTTGTCCATAATTAAATGAAAGTGCGTATACATCAAATCCTTGGCTTTTTGCTAAATGTATAACTACTGTAGAATCCAGTCCCCCGGAGAGTAAAACAATTGCTTTCTTCATTTCCTTAGTTTTGTTTATAGACAGGATGGTTACGAACTGTCTTTTTATTTCTGCAAAGATATAAAATTAAACCGACTTTGTATT
>CAYXJA010000007.1:14659-17145 GCA_964465425.1 uncultured Prolixibacteraceae bacterium
TTACGAACTGTCTTTTTATTTCTGCAAAGATATAAAATTAAACCGACTTTGTATTTCTTGCTTTTTCTTCTGAAGGTTTAATACAATAATAAACAAACCTGTTTACAGGTGTTGGAACCCCAAATTTGATACCTAATTTAACAACTGTTCCGTTTTGATATTCTATTTCTGAAGGCCTGCCTTCTCTGACATCTCTTGTTAGCGATGATTTTGAATCAGGAGGATATGTATCTAGGTTTTGCATTGTCCTTTCAACAAGTTCAGAAGAAAGTTTTACACCTGCAGCTACGGCAACATCAAAAATCTCTTTGTACAATTCTTTTACCAGTGCCCTGGTTTCGTTGAATGATCTTAATTCGCCGTAATTGGTGTTAGTTACAACAAGAAGTGCGCTAGAGCATATCATAATGAATTTCTTCCATAGCTCAGCATCAATGTCCTTGGCAACGATATTTGTTATTCCGGCTTCGTTGAATAGCTTATTAAGTTTGGATATTCTATCTGTATTCCTATTGTCGATTTCTCCAAAAACGATAGTAGGGTCAAGACCCATGTGTGATATTACTCCCGGACTTTCTATTTTGCAGAATGTCCTGCATAATCCCCCAAGAACATTTCTCCTTGGTATAAATTCAGCAAGTTCTTCAAAGGCCAGTACTCCATTTTGAGTAGGAAGTATTATCGTTTCTTCATTTACAAGAGGAGCGATCTTTTCTGCTATTTCACTTACCTGCCATGCTTTTGTACATACAATTACCAACTCAGAATCTTTGATACAATTCAAATTATCTGTTGCTTTTGCAGGATTGATAATGAAATCGCCTTTAATGCTTTTAACGACAAGACCATTCTTTTGAATTGCTTCCAGATGTTTTCCTCTGGCAATGAAAGTTACATCATTGCCGGCAAGGGCAAGCTTTCCTCCAAAATATCCTCCAACCCCACCTGTTCCGATTATTGAAATCTTCATATTGTCTAAACAATTGTTATTCCTTGTTTTTTCAAAAGATCTACACCCATTTCCCTGAGCTTGTATTTTTGAATCTTTCCGCTTGCTGTCATTGGAAATTCTTTAAGGAAGAAAATATATTTAGGAATCTTGAATCTCGATATTTTACCTCTGCAGAAATCTTTTATATCTTCTTCAGAGAGATTCTTCCCTTCATGTAAGATTATAAACGCACCTACTTCTTCTCCATATTTCGGACTGGTAATACCAGCAACCTGTACGTCCCTTATTTCAGGCATCAGATACAAAAATTCCTCAATTTCACGTGGGTATATATTTTCGCCACCCCTGATAATCATATCTTTAATACGACCTGTTATCTTGAAGTTACCTTCAGGTGTTTTTACACCTAAATCTCCTGAATGCAAGAATCCGTTTTTATCTATTATTGCTGCTGTAGCCTCCGGATTTTTATAATATCCCTTCATTATGTTGTAGCCCCTACAGCACATTTCACCTTGTACACCAACCGGAACTTCTTCATCTGTTTCAGGATCGAGTACTTTTACTTCTATTCCCGGCAGCTCCCGGCCAACGGTTGTGACTTTTATTTCAAGTGAATCATCAGCATGCGATTGAGTCATTCCCGGTGATGTTTCAGTAAGACCATACACTATTGTTATGTCTTTCATATTCATCTTTTCAATCACTGCCCTCATTGTTTCAATTGGGCAAAGCGAACCTGCCATTATTCCTGTACGTAAACTCGACATGTCAAACATGTCAAACATAGGATGATTTAACTCTGCTATGAACATAGTTGGAACACCATACAATGCAGTACATTTTTCTTTTTCTACTGATGCCAGAACAAGTAATGGGTCAAATGATTCAATCATTACTACTGTACATCCGTGGGTGATTACTGCCATCATGCCAAGAACAATACCAAAACAATGGAACAATGGAGGAGGGAGGCACAATACATCTTTATCAGTAAATTTCTGACATTCTCCAATCCAATACCCATTGTTTAATATGTTTACATGCGTTAACATAACTCCCTTTGGAAATCCTGTAGTCCCTGATGTATATTGCATATTTACTACATCATAAGGGCTAACGTTCAGCTTGGCTAATTCAAGCTCAGAATCATCAATATGCTCTCCAAGCAATATCAATTCCTGAGTGTTAAACATACCCCTGTGTTTCTCAGGACCAATAAATACTACGTTTTTAAGATATGGAAATTTCTCACTTTTGAGAAAACCTCTCTCTGAAGTAGCAAGCTCAGGAACTAAGTTCTTTAATATTTGTATGTAATCACTATCTCTCCATCCGTCAATTATACATATCGTATGAAGATCAGAATTTTCCATCAGATATTCCAGCTCATGCGATTTGTAACTTGTATTTACTGTTACAAGAACAGCTCCTATTTTTGCTGTGGCAAATGTAAAAGTTAGCCAGTCAGGAACATTAGTTGCCCATATTCCTACATGATCTCCTTTACCTATTCCAAGATAAAGCAATCCTT
>CAYXJA010000007.1:17245-21017 GCA_964465425.1 uncultured Prolixibacteraceae bacterium
GTTGCCCATATTCCTACATGATCTCCTTTACCTATTCCAAGATAAAGCAATCCTTTTGCCAGACAATCAACTCTTTTGTTGAATTCACTGTAGGTAAACCGCAAACTTCTGTCGGCGTATACCATGAAATCTTTATCAGGAGTTTCAAATGCCCATTTTTCCAGAAATCCTCCAAGGGTATTTTCAATAAGTTCCATAGCTTTACCGATTAAAATGGTGCATATACAACTGCTAATATTTTAGCAGGCTTTTCATCATAAACATGGACATTATGGTTGATCACCGAGTCGTAATATATGCTATCTCCAACCTGCAAAACATATATTTCTTTTCCATAGTTGATTTCAATTGCACCTTCTAAAACATATATAAATTCTTCACCTTCATGAGATGACAACATATAGTCGTTAACATTTCCGGGCTGAATATCAATGATAAAGGGTTCCATGTGCCTGCCCGATTTATTACTGGCAAGCGGAAAAAAGTCCATGTGAGAACGGGCTTTGATATTTTTATTTGAAAAACTGGCTCCTTTATTTTTTTCTCCTGCAAGAGTTACTACCGGACCAAGTTGTTCCGTATCATCAAGAAATGTTCCTAATCTTACCCCTAATGATCTGGCGATTTTTATTAACGGAGCAAGAGAAGGTATTATTTTATTCTCTTCTATCTGAATGATTTGTTCCTGGTCAAGATTACTTCTGACAGCCAGTTCTTCAATATTAATTCTTTTTAATTCTCTGATCTGACGTATCTTTTCTCCTACATTTTTTACTGACGGCATTGCATTTAATATTAGTTGTTAGTTAACAAAAATAGTAAATTTATTTTCTGTTAATATAAACAACAAAATCAAATGCTATATATAGAGATGTAATTATTTAAAGCATCTCTTTTATTTTTCTCTTAAATCCAATGCAGATACCTGAAATCAAATCTGTTTGGAAGAAGTTTGTTTTTTGGGAACACCCTTATTCCATAACCGTAGTTTCCTGGATTCATAATTGTCAGGTCGAGCTTATAGGTACAGATATTATCTTCAACGTGAGATACACTGAACTCGTGCTTTTCCATGAAAACAATTTTCTCTTCTATCTTTTCAGTAATTACTATTTCAATTCCTACTTCATCACTCGATAATCCGTTCAAGTCAAGAACAACCTGAGCAGGATGATTTTCTCCTATCTTATATGTGTGGTTTATACCGTGTTCAATTGAAGCTTCAACTAATTTTATACCATCCCATTTTTCAGCGACCTTACCTTTCCAATCTGATATTTCTTTTGCAATAGTAAAGTCATTTTTGATAAGTAGTCTATAACGCTCTGCCTGAGAATTATAAAATTTCTCTACGTAATCATTTAACTGACGACGCATGGTAAAGTTAGGAGCAACCTCTGATATTGTGTTTTTTACAAAAGAAACCCAGGTTTCAGATACTCCCTTTTTGTTCTTTTTATAATAAGCAGGCACAATCTCCTGCTCAAGAATATTGTAAATCGTCTCAGCATCTAGTTCATCCTGGAATTCAGGAACATCGAATGATTGTTCCATTGGCAGCGCCCAGCCTGCTTCAGGTTTGTAGCCTTCTACCCACCACCCGTCAAGAACCGAGAAATGTACTGTGCCGTTCATTACTCCCTTTTCACCGCTGGTACCTGATGCTTCCAATGGTCGGGTAGGAGTATTCATCCATATATCAACCCCCTGAAGCATCATCTTGGCAAGGTTCATATCATAATTCTGAATGAACATTATTTTCCCAATGAACTCAGGTCTTTTTGAAATCTCAACTATATATTTGATCAGATCCTGTCCACCCTTGTCTGCAGGATGAGCTTTACCGGCAAAAATAAATTGTACAGGATGCTCCGGATGATTGACTATTTCATTTAACCTTTCAAGGTTTTTGAACAATAAATATGCTCTTTTGTATGTCGCAAACCTTCTGGCAAAACCTATTGTCAAAGCACTAGGATTGAATTGACTTAAAGCTTCATTAATCAACTTAGGATTTTCATTTCTTGTTATCCAGTTGTCAGCAAAGCGCTGCTTTATATATTCTATAAGCTTGATTTTAAGTTTTTGTTTTGTATTTGCGATTTCTTCATCAGGCACATCATGTATCTTTTGCCATACCTTAATGTCACTCTGACATTCAGGGAAATTACGTCCAAAATATTTCTTGTGAAGATCTTTCCATTCTTTTGCTGCCCATGTTGAATAATGTACCCCATTAGTTACATATCCAATATGCAGTTCCTCTGCAAGATATCCTGGATAAAGCTCTTTTAAAATTTCCTTACTTACATCTCCATGAAGCTTACTAACTCCGTTGATATTTTGCGACATATTTGCAGCAAGATAACTCATGTTGAAATGATCTTCTGTTGGAAGTGCTTTCCCAAATTGAATAAATTCATCCCACGAAAGCTGAATCATCTCAGGTAAGTGGCCTAAATAAGCTTTTAATAAGTCGACATGAAATGCATCATGTCCGGCTGGTACAGGTGTGTGAGTAGTAAATAGTGTTGAAGCCTTAACAACTTCTTTTGCTTCGTTGAAAGTGAGGTTATTGTTTTGGATCAACATTTTTATCCTTTCCAATCCAATGAAAGCAGCATGGCCTTCATTACAATGATAAACATCGGCATTAAAACCCAAAGCATTCAATACCCTGATTCCTCCAAAACCGAGTAATATCTCTTGTTTTAACCTGTTTTCATTATTGCCTCCGTAAAGATGATGAGTTACAAAACGGTCTTCTTCACGATTGTGATCCAAATCTGCATCAAGAAGATAAAGTTTTATGCTTCCTACATCTACCTGCCAAACCTTAGCATGTAAATTTCTTCCAGGATATTCAACACTTATTGTTAACCATTTATCATCAATCATTACCGGCTGAACAGGTATCTTTGAAAATTCCTCTGCTTCATAGTTCGCAATCTGTTCACCCCTGTTATTTAACGTCTGTTTGAAATATCCAAATCTGTATAATAATCCGATTCCGACCATGTTCATCTTTGAATCGGAAGCTTCTTTTAAATAATCACCTGCAAGTACACCAAGTCCTCCGGAAAAAATCTTCAGACTGTCGTGTAATCCATATTCCATACTGAAATATGCAATTTTATTGCTCTGAGCAACATTTCTTTCAGCCAGATAATTCTTTAGCTCATTGTAAACCCAGTCAAGCCTGTATTTAAACTCTTCGTCATTTTCCAATTCCAGAAATCTGCTGTAGCTGACTTCTCCAAGAAGTACAATTGGATTATGTGCAGATTCTTCCCAAAGCTCTGCATCTATATATTCAAAAAGTTCCCTTGCTTTTGAATTCCATGTCCACCATAGATTCTTTGATATTTCTTTCAAAGGATCTAGACTCTGTGGTAAATTAGATTCTACAATTAATTTCTTCCAACTGGGATTAGCAGTATAATGCCTCTCTATAAACCTGATTCCTTCTTTCATCTATCGACTATTAATTACCTGAAATTTCTAATGTGATTCTGAATCTTTATATCAGAATGATTTTTTATTCTCTTACTATTTTTGATGAGAATAAAATTTAAATTTTTTCCCTCGACAAAGTGAATATTTTTTTTTAAAAAACTATAGTAAATAACTGATTGATATATAAAAATTCAAAAAGATTTTACTTACCGGTTTTTTTAACTTTATCTGAAACAGTTTTCTTAGCTTTCTTTTTCTCCTCTTCTGCAGGTGTTGAAGGCTTTTTCTTTAATGTAAGATTCTTTACTTCCGATTC
>CAYXJA010000008.1:0-3267 GCA_964465425.1 uncultured Prolixibacteraceae bacterium
TAGAATTCAACTCCAAGAGAAGGAATTCCTTTAAAATCGAAGGAAAACATTCTTTTTATAAAAGCAAAAGCATCACCTACTTTTTCAACTCTAAAGAATACCCATCCAATTACAACGATTATAAATGTGAGTATTGTAGATGGAAATTTACCAATCTTTTCAAGGACTTTACTGAAGAAACTTCTTTCAAGTACAAGGAAAATACCATGATACGCGCCCCAAATAACAAAGCTCCATGATGCACCGTGCCATAAACCTGAGGCAAGGAAGACAAACCATAGATTGAAGTACAAACGATATTTTGAAACTCTGTTTCCTCCAAGAGGGATATACAAGTAGTTTCTCATCCATGCACCCAAAGAAATGTGCCATCTTCGCCAGAATTCGGTTATACTTTGAGAAATATAAGGATTATTAAAATTCTCAGGGAATTTGAAGCCTATCATTTTAGCTAGTCCGATAGCCATATCTGAATATCCGGAGAAGTCGAAATAAATCTGGAAGGTGTAAGCAATAATTCCAATCCAGGCAGTTCCTGAATCCAGTCCGGCATAATTCATTGAGAAGATCAAGTCAGCTTGTTGCCCCATGTGGTTAGCGATTAGAACTTTCTTTGATAGTCCAATAATAAATCTATAAAAACCGGTTAATCTGTTTTCGTACGATTCATTTTGAGATCGGTCAGTGATCTGATCTGCAAGGTCATGATATCTGATGATTGGTCCTGCAATTAGTTTAGGGAAAAGTATGATATACAGCTGATAATCCCAGAAATTATGAAGTGGTTTGTGTACTCTTCTGTAAACATCAACTACGTATGTTATGGTTTCAAAAGTATAAAATGAAATTCCGATAGGAAGTATTAGTTTCGTCCATTGAATTTGGTTAAAGCCAACGACAGAAAGGAGGGCATTAACATTTTCAATGAAGAAATTTGAGTATTTAAAATAAAAGAGCAGTCCCAGATTTATTGAAACAGAAAGAGCAAGCATTAGCTTTCGGTGGATTTCCTTTTTAGTGCTTGACATTAATTTAACCAGGTGGAAATCTATGAAAGTAGTGCCAAGTATTACAAAGATAAAACGGGGTGCTCCCCAGCTGTAAAATAAGATACTGAAGATGAGAATTACAATGTTCTTAAATTTCTTGTCGACAATGTAATAAGTTATTAAAAAAGCAGGTAAAAAGTATAAAAGGAAAACTATACTGCTAAAAACCATGGTTTAAATTTTAAGGTTGGCTAAGCTAAAAAAATATTTGCTTTTTTTATACGGTTTTAAAAAAAACTATAATTCGGTTTCAGTTATTTGAATTTATTAAATTTGTCATGATACTTTAAAAAATAAAAATATGAAGACTAAGTTAAAAACAGAAGAAGAAGTGGTTCTTGAATTGCATCCCCATTGGTTTACAATGGTTATTCCTATTCTTATTACTGCTGTTGGAGTTGTTGGTGGAATTATGCTTTCTTCGATAAACCCTTTATTTATAATACTGGCAGTAATCGTAATACTTTATTTTCTTTTTAAGGTTGTTCAGAGAAACAATAATATTTGGGTAGTAACCAATCTGAGGGTCATAGATGAAGAGGGCGTAATCACCAGTAAATCAAAAGAAAGTCCGTTAGATAAAATAAATAACATCAACTACCGACAGACGTTATGGGGAAAGATCTTCGGGTACGGAGATGTTGAGATACAGACTGCTGCAGAAATAGGAGCCACTACTTACAGGATGGTAACTAGTCCGAAACGACTAAAAGATACTATAACCCAGATGCAGGAGGAGTATAAAGATTCAATGATTAAGCGTCAGGCAGAACAGATGGCTAAGGCGATGGTTGATGTCAATCAGGTCAGAACTAATGTTCCGGACGAACTTGAAAGGCTTTATGAATTGATGAAAAAAGGGGTAATTACTGAAGAAGAATATAATTTTCGAAAGGAAAAACTTTTAAATTCCTGAAGTATTATCCAAAGAATTGATAAAAAGTAATAAAAACAAGAATAAATAATAACACTGAAGTAAAAGCAGCTTCTTTTTGTTCACCGACTTTTATATGAAATATTGGTGCCCCCACCATTATGAAAATTAAAGTTAAAGATCCAATTATTGTCAGCACTTTTAATTGCCCAAGGAAAGTAGGAAGAATAAGTAAAAAAGAAGCAATAATTTCTATAAAAGAAACTAATCTTAAATGTTTTACAGAAGCAAATATTCCTTCATCAGAATATTCCTGCTTGAGCTTAAACGAATTCATTAATTTTAAAATAGCTGCAATTATGAACAAAGTTGCTACTATAACTTCAAGAATAAGTACAATTATTTTCATATTTCAGGGGTTAACTTGATGAAATCTTTTCTAATAACGTATGAAATTTAAATATAGTTTACGTTAAAGTCAAGAGTTTATAAATTAATAATTAACAAAGTTAGTCTACCCTGATATAAAACAAAGCTTTTCCTTAGTAAAAATTGGTTTTATTCAAGATAAGTATAGCCATATAATCCTGATCTGTAATTTGAAAGGAATTCTTTTCCTTCCTGAGCCGATAGTCTACCTTGTTTTACTGAGCTTGTAACCCAGGTTTCGACAGTTCTAACTAGTTTTTTAGGATTATACTGTACGTAGTCAAGCACTTCAGCAACAGTTTCACCATCTATTATCTGATCGATATGATAAGATTTTTCAGAAACAGAAACATGGACTGCATTGGTATCGCCAAATAAATTGTGCAAATCGCCAAGAATTTCCTGATAAGCACCTACAAGAAATACACCTATATAGTAGGGTTCAGTGCTTTTGAGTCTGTGCAAAGGCAAATAATATGAAATATTTGAAGTTGCAATGAAGTTATCAATTTTGCCATCTGAATCGCATGTAATATCCTGCAATGTTGCGTTTCTTGTAGGTTTTTCATCGAGTCGGTGAATTGGTATGATCGGGAAAATCTGGTCAATAGCCCATGAGTCGGGTAATGACTGGAATAAAGAAAAGTTGCAGAAATATTTTTCAGCCAGCATCTTTGGAAGCTGTTTCAATTCAAATGGGATATGTTTGGTTTCGGCAGCCAGATTGTAAATTTCGCGGGCAATAGTCCAGAATAATCTTTCAACAATAGCTCTTGTTTTGAGATCAAGAAGATTAAGACTGAAGCGGTCGAGAACTTCTTCCCTTATTTGCTGGGCATCATGCCAGCTTTCGAGCATGCCTGACTGGTTAAGATTTTCATATATTTTGTACATGTCTCTTACCAATTCATGATC
>CAYXJA010000008.1:3367-14261 GCA_964465425.1 uncultured Prolixibacteraceae bacterium
ATGAATTTAAAGCAATCTTCCAGTTTGTTTTTCTCAAGAAAATCGACTGCTTCGAGCAGTTCACTTGAAGAAAGGCCAAATTTACTTACATCTCCGCCTGAGCTTTCCCATTTACCGGAGCCTGAGCTGGCAAGTTTAATCCTTATACCAATATTCGGTCTTATTTTTAATCGTTTGCTTATTGAAGCGATTAATTTCAGTTCATTTAATTTTTCAACAACGATAAAGATGCGTTTACCCATTTTTTGAGCAAGCAGGGCAAGTTCTATATAGTCTTCGTCTTTATAACCATTGCAAATAATAAGAGAATCGGGATCAGTGTTGATGGCGATAATAGCGTGCAGCTCAGGCTTAGAGCCTGCTTCAAGACCGATATTGTATTTTTTTCCGTGGCTGACAATTTCTTCAACAACGGGGCGCATTTGGTTGACCTTGATAGGATAAATAATATGGTTCTGGCCTTTATAACCATATTCTTTAGCAGCAGAATTGAAACAAGAAGAAATTATATCAATCTGGTTATCTAAAATATCCGGAAATCTGATAAGCATCGGAGTAGTAACATCCCTTAATGATAATTCGTCAATTAATTCTTTTAAAGGTACAGAAACACAATCTTTCTTCGGGGTTACAATTACATCACCATTTTCATTTATTGAAAAATAATTAACCCCCCAACCGTTAATGTTATATAACTCAGCTGAGTCCTCAATACGCCATTTTCTCATTATAAATCAAATACTTTAAATCAATTACTTTCCTAAATATTATTTCACGAAAATAGTAATGAAATTCATTAAAAAATCATTTTGTCAAAATATTGTCAATTTTGGTTAAGATAAAGGGTTTAAATGGTGAAAAAGATTATTAAAAATTGATAAAACGATTGTTTATTTTGATTAATAATGTTCAGGATAAGCAAAAGTTAGCAAAACCTGATTTATATTTGCCACATTAAATTTTTACACAAAAAGAGTTATAATGGCATCTGATAAGTTAAAACAATTTCTTATTTTAATGCCGCAATAAATTTTATAAAAATGAAAGGAATAATACTTGCAGGAGGTGCAGGGACCCGTTTATATCCGATAACACAAAGTATTTCCAAACAGATAATACCCATTTATGATAAACCGATGATTTATTATCCTTTATCGGTTTTAATGCTTGCAGGTATCAGGGATGTACTTATAATTTCCACTCCAAAGGATATTCATCTTTATGAGGATTTATTCTTTGATGGATCTCAATTAGGAATCAATATCAAATATGCAATACAACCAAATCCTGACGGATTGGCTCAGGCATTCATTATTGGTGAAGAATTTATTGGTGATGATGAAGTATGTCTGGTATTGGGGGATAATATCTTTTACGGATATGGTTTTTCAGGACAACTTGCCAAAGCAGCTCAGAATAAAGATGGTGCAGTAGTATTTGGCTATTATGTGAATGACCCTGAGAGATATGGAGTGGTTGAATTTTCAGAAGACGGAAGAGTATTGAGTATAGAAGAAAAACCAACTGAACCTAAGTCAAACTTTGCAGTTACCGGATTATATTTTTATTCTAATGATGTAGTTGAGAAAGCAAAAAATTTAAAACCTTCAGAAAGGGGCGAACTTGAGATAACCGATCTTAACAGATTGTATCTTAATGAAAAGAGGTTGAAAGTTGAATTAATGGGAAGGGGAATGGCCTGGCTTGATACAGGAACACATGAAAGTTTAATGCAGGCCTCTAATTTTATAGCAACAATTGAACAGAGGCAGGGTTTAAAAGTAGCTTGTCTTGAAGAAATAGCGTATAATAAAGGGTGGATTGATAAAAATCAGGTTGAAAAATTAGCTTATCCGCTAAGAAACAATCAATATGGAAAATATTTATTAAATTTGATAAAAGTAAAATGAAAATAATTGATACCCCGATAAAGGATCTTTTAATTATTGAGCCGAGGGTTTTTGGAGATAGCAGAGGATATTTTTTTGAATCATTTAATAAAAAAGTATTTGAAGATTACGGATTAAATTACAACTTTGTTCAGGATAATGAATCTAAGTCTGTATTTGGGGTATTAAGAGGATTACATTATCAACTGGCACCTTATTCGCAAGCGAAGCTGGTAAGAGTAGTAAAAGGTTCTGTATATGATGTTGCGGTTGACTTAAGAAAAGGTTCTCCTACTTATTGCAAATGGTTTGGAGTTGAGTTGACTGAAGAAAATAAAAAACTTTTTTTGATACCTGAAGGCTTTGCACATGGCTTTGTGGTTTTATCAGAAGAAGTTGTATTTCAGTACAAATGCACTGATTTTTATCATCCGGAAAGTGAGAGAGGAATAATTTTTAATGATCCGGAATTAAATATTGATTGGAAATTACAAGAAAAAGATATTCATTTGTCTAAGAAAGACGGTGAACTACCAATTTTATCAAAGAGCGTACATAATTTTATACTTTAAAAATGAACAGTAAGATATTAGTGACAGGAGCTAACGGGCAGTTGGGGAATGAACTTAGAAGGCTTTGTAGAAATTTTCCCGGATTGGAATTCATTTTTACAGACGTAGACATGCTGGATATTACTAATCCTGATGCAGTTTCTGTTTTCATGGAAGCAAGCAGACCGGCAATAGTTGTTAACTGCGCTGCATTTACAGACGTTGAAGGGGCAGAAGATAATCCTAAGATGGCAAGAAAAGTTAATTCACTTGCTCCTCAGGTTTTAGCTGCTGCATGTGCAATGCAGGATGCTTTTCTTGTTCACATATCTACAGATTATGTTTTTGATGGAGACACATCACGTCCTTACGTAGAAGATGATGAAACAAATCCAATATCTGTATACGGACAATCAAAACTGGATGGTGAGGAAAAAATTAAAACTGTCTTTGATAATTATTTGATTTTAAGAACTTCATGGCTTTATTCCGAATATGGCCACAACTTTATGCGCTCTATTGTTGCAAAAGCAAAGGAAAATGCTACTATTGAAGTAGTAGATGATCAAATTGGTTCACCAACTTATGCAAGAGACCTTGCAAATTGCATCATCGATATTATTATTAAATCCATTTTGAATCCTAAGGCTTATTTGCCGGGTGTTTATCATTATACTAACCAGGGATCATGTTCGTGGTACGAATTTGCACAGGAAATAGTAAATTTTGCAGGAATAACTACATGCAAAGTTCTACCTGTTAAATCTGATAAGTATCCGACAAAGGCAAAAAGACCTCAGTATTCTGTATTAGATACTTCAAAAATACGCAGTTCTTTTGGTATTGGAATTCCAAACTGGAGGGACAGTCTGAAAGAATGCCTTGCTAATATAATTTAGTTAGTTATGACAGATAAGAATTTGCTTGCTATTGTTGAAAATAATGCAAGAAAATGGTTAAGTGACTCATTTGATGAAGAAACAAGGTCACATGTTAAAGCTATGCTCGATAGCGAGGACAAAACTCTTTTAATAAATTCTTTTTATAAAAATCTTGAATTCGGTACCGGGGGACTTCGTGGTATAATGGGAGCCGGTATCAATCGTATGAATATTTATACAGTTGGTACTGCAACTCAGGGTTTGTCTAATTATCTGAAAAGAGCTTTCTCCAATCTTGATGTTATTAAAGTAGCTATTGGGCATGATTGCAGAAATAACAGCAGGAAATTTGCAGAAGCTGCTGCTAAAATATTTACGGCTAATGGAATAAAAGTCTATTTATTTGAAGACTTAAGACCTACTCCTGAACTTTCATTTGCAATCAGAGAACTTGGCTGTCAAAGCGGAATTATTTTAACCGCTTCCCATAATCCAAAGGAATATAATGGTTACAAGGCATATTGGGATGATGGTTCTCAGATAGTTGCTCCACATGATGAAGCAATTGTGGAAGAGGTTAAGAAAGTTAACGTTGAAGATATAAAATGGGATGGCAGCGAAAAAGATATTACTATTTTGGGTGATTCTTTCGATAAATTGTTTGTAGAAAAGGCTATCTCAGTTATTATAAATCCTGAAGTTGTAAAAAAGCATAGGGACATTAAAATTGTTTATACTCCGATACATGGTACAGGGGTGAAACTCGTTCCGGAATCATTGGCTGCTGCAGGTTTTACAAATATAATCCACGTTCCTGAACAGGATGTTGTAAGCGGAGATTTTCCAACTGTTGTTTCTCCTAATCCTGAAGAACCGGCTGCTATGGATATGGCAATGAAAAAAGCAGCTCAAACTGACGCTGATATTGTAATGGCCACCGATCCTGATGCTGACAGAATAGGAGTTTGTACGAAGAATGATAAGGGTGAATGGATTATTGTCAACGGAAATCAAACTGCACTTCTCTTCCTTTATTATATCATAACTCAATATAAGAAGCTGGGCAAACTAAAGGGTAATGAGTATGTTGTTAAAACAATTGTTACATCTGAACTCATAGCTGAAATTGCAAAGAAGAATAATATTGAATATTTTGATTGCTATACCGGCTTTAAATTTATTGCAGAAGTCATTAGAGATAATGAAGGTAAGAAGAAATATATAGGTGGAGGTGAAGAAAGTTTTGGTTTTATGCCTGCCGATTTTGTAAGGGATAAAGACTCAGTTTCGTCTTGTGTTTTGATGGCTGAAATAGCTGCCTGGGCTAAAGATCAGGGAAAGACAATTTACGATCTTTTAAAAGCAATTTACGTTGAATATGGTTTTTCAAAAGAAAAGATGAAGTATATTGTTCGTGAGGGGCTTGAAGGATCACAGCAGATTAAAAATATGATGGAAGGATTTCGTGAAAATCCCCCATTGATGCTTGGAGGCTCAAAACTTTCTATCGTTAAAGATTATACTGCCCTGATTGAAAAGAATATCATCACAGGAGCTGTAAAATCGCTTGATTATAAGACAAATTCTGATGTTCTTCAGTTCTTTACTGAAGATGGCTCTAAGGTATCTGTGAGACCTTCAGGAACAGAACCAAAGATTAAATTTTATTTTGAAGTAAAATTGAAATTAAACAACATTGAAGATTTTGACCGTGTTGACAAAGCAGCTGATGAGAAGATTAACATTATGCTGGATGAACTTGTTTCCGGTAAATAATTTTAATGAATATTAATATAAAACAGGTGTCAGAAATTAATTCTGACGCCTGTTTTTATTTTTGTCAGAAGTGATTAAATATAAGGTCTGTCAAATCGTTTTTCAAAGGCATTATTATCCTTAAGGTTTTTATCCCAGTAAAAGTCATTTAAACCCAAAGCTGAAGCTGCCTTGAAAAAAACTAATCTAATTTTGCTGAGTCTATAGGGCGACCTTAATTTTTTAACAATTTCTGCTTTAAACTTACCTGTGCTTGCAAAATATCTTCCTAATTCATGAAAGTCGTTAAATATTTTTTTATTCCATGATGGAGGCATAATCTGCATCCCTTCTACTCCTCCCTTGATAACAACACCCAATTGATTCCATTTCATTCTTTCAGAAAGCTTAATTAAATATCTTTCAACAAAAGTGGAATGATATGACTCAGGGAAGCCTGATTGTACAATAAAGCCTACTTTCTTTCCTTTTGAATCAATATTTGAAATGTTTTCAAAGAAAAGTTTTACCTGACCGGGCATAGCATCAGTATATAGGGGAAAAATTACAATTACACTATCGGCTTCTCTGTATGCTTCAACATTTTCAGACATTTTTGAAATGTTCGCCAAATAATGAATATCAATGTTATCAGTAACGTGATCATTATATCCTTTTAAAAATTCTTGAATTAATATTGTTGAATTGCTCTTTTTCTGACGGGGAGAACCGTTAAATATTGCTAATTTCATTTGCTATTTCCTCCATTGGTCTGTTAGTTGTTTCGAATATTTTAAGTTCTGATTTCAGATTCAGGGTTAGTCTTTCATACAATTTTTTTGTTATATCTAAATCTTCAGCATCTGAATCCAAAGAATCTATTATCAATCCAAAATAAGGATACTTCTCGTAACGATTTCTGTGATGACATTCATCTTGTACTATTGTAACATAAGGTAAAACAAGGGGTACACTTCTGTCGTTGATAGTTTTCAATATTGAACTAATGAATCCTGCCATTATTGGAGAGAAATGGATAACCAAATCAGATTTCAAATAGCTTCTGTAGATTTCTTCCATATCATCCTTTTGCGGACATTCTCCCGGTGTTTTCCACCAGCAACTCCAGCATCCCTGGCAGAAATTTATTTTCATTTTACTTGCTTTAAAAAGAGAAACCTGGTGCCCTTTTTCAATGAGCTTTGTTGCAAGTTCTAATGTGTAATCCTGATTTGAATAAATGGAAGGAGATCCGTCGATTATTGTGATTTTCATTATAGAATAGAATTTTAATACTGAATTTTCAAATACAGTGCAAACATATTCCTGATATAATGAAAAGCTGATCGAATATCGGTAAATCAGTTATATTAATAGATTACCGGTAAGTATTAAGATGGGAATTACTTTTCAAAACCTATTATTTGGAATTAGAAGGCAGCTCCATGCCAAGACCAGACCTCTTGTCATCTCTTTTTAATAAAATAGCAAAGAATAATCCTAGTAACCCCAGTCCTGCAAACATAATAAGGGTTGGAACATAATTTAAAGAGCTTCCTTCGGCAAGCATTTCAGGTGTAATATCTTTATTAGTAGTATCCAGTATTATCCCGGCAAGGATTGGAATTGCAAACATTCCCAGGTTTTGTAATGAAAACATTGCTCCGTAAGCAGTGCCAATCTTGTTAATATTGACAATCTTAGTTACTGCCGGCCACATTGCTGCAGGTACAAGTGAAAAGGAAATTCCAAGCAGGAAAACAAGTATATATGGATTTATATTTGTAAAGGCAAAGGCCAGAAATACCAAAACCATTATCAATGATCCATAGATCATGAGAGTTGCACTTTTCCCCTTTTTATCAACCAAAGCGCCAAAGATAGGTGTAAAGACTACTGTTCCCAATGGTAACCAGGAAGCTATGAATCCGGCTGTTGTTTCAGGAACTGAAAATTTATAATGAATAAAATCGGGAGCATATTTCAGAAAAGGAAATATTGCAGCATAAAACGTAACACATAAGAGTGTTATAAAAATAAATGATCTGTTTGTTATTATACCTATCAGATCTTTAAGGTGAAATTCTTCATCCGGTTCTGTCTTTAATTCATAATTGACCTGTCGATCAAAATTTATATCAAAAGCCAGATATACAAGAAACCCAAGTAGTCCGATTGTAAGAAGCAAAGCTCCCAGCCACACAGGATTAGTGAAGTTTGAAATTGCTAGTTTAGGTCCGAGGAAAAATGCAGCTGCTGAACCAAAACGAGCTATGCCAAGGTTAATTGCAAAGGCAAAGGCCAATTCTTTACCCTGAAACCATTTTACAATTATCTTGCTGAATACTACTATGCTTGTTTCTGCTCCAAGACCAAATATCAGCATTCCTAAAGACATCATTTTAACAGCAGGGGAATATTTGGTCAAGAATGAATTGAAGAAATCGTATCCTATTCCTCCGTTATTAAAGTAAGGAGTAGCTCCGTAAAATGTAACAAAGGCACCTATTACCATGAAAGTCACAAACATTGTACCTGTTATTCTGATACCAATTTTATCAAGGATTATACCCCCAATAATTGCCATAAGAAGGAAAGTGTTTGGGAATGAATACATTCCTACAACAATGCCATAGTCAGAAGAAGAAAAACCCAAATGCTCCTGTAGTAATGATTTCAATGGAGAAAGTGCATCGTAAAAGTAATAGTTGGATGCCATTACATAGCTGATTAGTATAAGGATTCCCCATCTTAGTGCAGCTGAGTCATTTAAAGCTTTCTTTAGAGTATTCATGGTATTCTTTTAAAAATGATTTGATAATTCGCACAACAAATATTGGAAAAATTATTTTATTCAATACGGTTTTTAAAATTAATTAACGCCTATTTTGCTTATTTTTAAACCAATTTAAAAGAGAATGATTTTTTAAATGAGGAAATTACATCAGCTTTTATTTCTAACATTACTTATTAGTGTATCTCTTTATTACGGATATCACAAAACTTTGTCTTTCAGACCCCAGAGTGTTCATGCATGGCGACAGGCTGATTGTGCTTCCATTACTTTAAATTACTATAAAAATGGCATGAACTTTTTTAAACCTCAGGTTCACAACCTGACATCTGATGGTGGAACAACAGGTTATACTGCTACCAGCGAAATTCCTGTTCTTTATTACTTTTCTGCATTTTTATATAAAATATTCGGTCCTCATGAAATGATTATCAGGCTGATAAATATGCTTATATTTTTTCTGGGCTTGTTCCATTTGTTTAAGCTCCTTTATTTTTTATTCAAGAACTTTTTTTGGGCAAGTGCTTTAAGTTTGCTCATTTTCACCTCTCCTGTGCTAGTATATTATGGGAATAACTTCCTTGTTAATGTCTCGGGTCTTTCATTTTCAATTACAGCTTTTTATTATTTCACAAGATATTATTATGACAAAAAGAAGAAATATCTTATTATCTCATTTATATTCTTTTTTCTTGCCGGAGCCTTTAAACTTACTTCTCTGATGCTCTTGATTGCATTAGCTTTTTATTTTATTATCGAACAATTATCTTTTCTTCATAAGGAATTAAGTAAAATCATTCATGATAAAAAATTATTTATTTCAGGAACAGTAATTGTCTTTTTATTGATTGGCAGCTGGTTGGTATACGCTAGTTATTATAATAACAGACATGAAAGCTATTATTTTTCAACCGTTCTTTTTCCGATATGGACTTTGTCGTTCTCAGAGATAAAAGATTTTATAAAACACATATGGGAAATGTGGTCAGGTGAATATTTCAATATTTCTGTCCATTTATTATTTATCGGATTACTGGCATTCATTGTTTTTAATCTTAAAAAAGCAAAGAGATTTTATTTGATAGTATTATTTGGATTAATCATTGAATCTGTTGGATATATATTATTGCAATTCTGGACTTTCCATGATCATGACTACTATACTATCGAGCAAAATATTGTTCCCGTTTTTATTGTAATTACTGCATTTGGAATATTATTTAAGCATTATCCTAAAATTTTTAAATCGGTAATTTTCAAATCAATATTTGTAATGTTATTGATTTTCAATATTTTTTATACGAAATCAAGACTTGAGGAAAGGTACAACGGATGGCAAAACAATTACTTCAACGATAAAAAAGATATTTACTCGATAACATCTTATTTGAGAAATATTGGAGTAAAAGAAGATGACAAAATTATTTATGTGCCTGATTTTACCAACGTTTCATTGTATCTTATGGATCAGCCCGGTTGGACTCAATACACCGATAAACGATTAAACAGGGGCATTCCAATAAAATATAATCAGGATAGTACAGGTATTGCTTCTTCAATTTCGAAGGGAGCTAAATATTTGATAGTAAACGATATTTCTGATATTTATTTAAACCCTTACATAAAGAATTTCACTTACAACTTAAAAGGAAACATTGGGAGTGTACTGATTTTTGATCTTAAAGATACTCTAACAAATTTCAGCATTGATGAAACTAAACTTAAAGATTCCATTTATCTTGAATTAAATAAGGAGTTGAAAATTAATTCAGAATCACCTTATGGTGAAACATTGGTTTTTAACGATTGCATGTATGGTGAAAGATTTTTGGTATCTGTTTTAAGAAAAGGTTCAGAAAAAGGATGCATTGTAGCCGGAGGACAGGCAGAAACCAAGTTTTATTTGAGTAAATCTCAATCTTCAGATTCCGGAGAATGGAAATTACTTCAAATGGAGTTCTTTATTCCCCGAAGAATGGAAGGTGAAGAATTGAAAATATATCTGCACAATCCATCTGAAGATGAAGCTTTCTTTAAGGATTTTATAGTGAAAAGATATTCAATGCCTCTGAATATAAGTGAAATAATTACTAACAATTAATACAAAAATAAAATGTTCAATAAGATAGTTTTGTTTATTCCATCAATTTTTTTCCTCTTATTATTGTTTTCTTGTGATAAGGAAATTGATTCAAAAAAGAAAATCGGAATGTTCGTTGTGGGAGAAGGATATGATGATGCAGGATATACTCAAAATTGTAAAATGGGCTTAATGAAAGCATTTAAAGAATACCCGTTCGATACGATGTTCGTTTCTTCATCAACTCACAAGCAGGAAGAGATCGATTATTTTGCCGAAAATGGTTTTGATGCATTATTCCTTGCAGGAAGCCTGGCTTCTGAAGAACTGCTCGTCACTGCTGCTGAAAATCCCGACATGCAGTTTTTTATTATTGATTATACTTATCGGGGATTATTGAAAAACGTAAAGTGTATAAATTTCGATATCGATGAAGCTGCAATGCCGTGTGGTTTTCTCGCAGCTTATTGGGCAGCAAGAGTTGATCCCGAAAATCCTGTTCTTACAATGATCGGAGGTATAGATATCCCTGCAATCAACACTTTTATTGCTGCTTATATTTCAGGGATGAATTATTATAACAAAAAATACAATGCTTCAGTTAAAGTAATAAAGCATTATTTAAATTCATTTGACGACGATGACCTGGGATACATTGTTGCTGATAGTCTGATAAAAGAATGCAGTGCTGATATCATATTGCCTGTTGCAGGAAACGCCGGAAAAGGTTCTCTTTATGCTGCAAAAGACAATCAAAAGTGGGGTATAGGGGTCGATACAGACCAATTTTACACTTTGCCTGAGCTAACAGATGTATTTCTGACTTCATGTGTTAAAAGTCTTGAAACTGCCGTTTATGAAGTTGCTGAATCTTATCTTCAGAATCCGGTTGTTTCAGCGGGTACATATACCGGAAAACTTTCTAATACCGGAGTTTTAATGGC
>CAYXJA010000008.1:14361-16622 GCA_964465425.1 uncultured Prolixibacteraceae bacterium
ATGATATAAAGAGATAATCACCCTATTGTCATTTTAACCTTGTAATGTATATTTGTAAGTTGTAATATATAAAGGAAACCTATATCTAATTGACCTACTCTTAACTTATTGTTTATGAATCAAAATTCAACTTTCGGAACAGATAATATCTCTAAGTCACGGAAAGTACTATTCAACCTGATTATTACTCTTTTACCAATTATTTTTGTTTTATTACTTGAATTGGTACTAAGAATATTCGGATATGGAGATAATCTTTCGCTTTTTATAAATAATCCGGATAAGGCATACAAGGAATATAAAATGGTAAACCCTCAGGTAGGGAAGAAGTATTTCCAGAAATTTGAATATAGTACACCTCCAAAGGATATATTCCTAAAAGAAAAACCAGATAGTTGTTTTAGAATTTTTGTTATGGGAAGCTCAACTGTTGTTGGTTTTCCTTATGATAACAATATAATGTTTTCCCGCATTCTTCACGAACGATTAAGAGAGGCTTACCCAACAAAGAAAATTGAAGTAGTGAATACTGCCATTACTGCCATAAATAGTTTTACTCTTCTTGATTTTATGCCTCAGATTTTAAGGGAAAAACCCGATGCTATCTTGTTTTATGCTGGGCATAATGAATTTTACGGAGCTTTTGGTGTAGGTTCAAATGAGGCTGTTACTCACAATGCCGCTTTGATAAATATTCACCTTAAATGCATGAATTCCAGAGTTTATCAATTGACAAGGAATATTATTTCAGGGGTTTCAGGATTATTTTCAAAAAGGAATACTGCTTCAGAAAAACGAGGTACATTGATGACAAGAATTGTAAAGAATGCCGACATTACTTATGATAGCAAAGAATACTCTGAAGGGATGAAATATTACGAACGTAATCTGGATTTGATTCTGGCTATGGCAAAACAGAAGAATGTTCCATTTTTCATAAGTGACCTGGTTAGCAATATAAAAGATCTTAAGCCTTTTAATTCCAAAGCTACCGATAAACTTAAACCGGCAATAGATTACTATAATCAAGCTCTTCAGGATGAACAGAAAGGTGATTTTAAATCTGCCAAAGAAAACTACGAGATTGCAAGGGATTACGATTGTATTCGCTTCAGAGCTTCAGGTGATGTAAATAAGATAATCAGAAAGGTATCCGACAAGTATAAAGCTTATTTTGTTCCAACTTTAGAGGTTTTTGAAAGCTATTCGCCAAGCGGACTGGTAGGAGAAAATTTAATTGTTGAACATGTACACCCAAATATAGAGGGTTATTTCTTAATGGCAGAAGCATTTTATAATTCATTAGTTGAATCTAAACTTATTGATGATGAGCCATATGAGTATGCACCTGCTCTTGACAGAAGTTATATCTCAAATTATGGATTTACTGAATTGGATCATCTTACAGGGAAACACCGCATAACTAATCTTAAATACCATTGGCCCTTTGTCGATGAATCAAAAGGTTTTACTGATTACAGACAAACATATAAACCAAAGAATTTCATAGATTCATTAGCTTTCCGGGTAATGGTAAGCCCGGAATTGTCTTTGTTAGAAGCCCATAATCAAATGGCATTGGCTTATGAACAGAAAAAAAACATATATGGAGCTTACAGGGAATATAACGCTTTATCAAAAATAGATCCTTATTGGGCACCATATTTCAAAAAAGCTGCTGATTATCTTCTTGCAATGAATGATTTACCCGGCGCTTTGAAATATTATTTAAGGTCTCTGGAATGGGAAAATACATTTTATGCCCACTTCCGTTCTGCAGAGATTTATATGATTAAGAATGATATTGATAACGCAATAACTCATTTTGAAAAGGCTCTTCAACTTGCTGAAAAAGAAAGACCTAATGTTCTTAAAAAGTTACTGATTGCCTACGTTTATAAGGGAGAAAAGGATAAAGCTGATAAGATTCATGCTGAAATTGTAAAAGAAAACCCATCTGAAAAGATTGATATTCCTAAGCGGATGTACACTTTCATGAACTATATTCCTGCTCAGGTGAGTAAATACATAGAACAGGCAAGTATATACCTGAATGAAGGAAATATTGAAGGGGCAGAACATGTATTACTGCAATCGCTTGAAGTGAAGGATTCTCACGTTGCTAACCGAATGTTGGGAGATATTTATTATGGTAGAAATGACATGTCGGAATCGCTCCAATATTTTAGAAAAGTGTACAAAGAATTTGATTCTGATCCAAGATTTCTCCATGTGATTGCTCTGAATTATATTGCAGCAGG
>CAYXJA010000008.1:16722-17873 GCA_964465425.1 uncultured Prolixibacteraceae bacterium
TTTGAACGTCTGCTTGAAACTTATTACGGATTCTCACCTAAGGGTTTATCATCATTCGTTACTGCTATCCCTGTCTGGCTTAAAGAAAAGGTGTTTCTGAAAAAGATTATTTTCGATAAATTAAAAGAAATACAAGCTTACGATAAGAAAAAAATAAACCTCCTGTTTACTGAACACCATCTCTCTCATGCAGCAAGTGCTTTTTTTGTTTCAAAATATGAAAAGGCTGCTATTCTAACAATCGATGGTGTTGGTGAGTGGGCTACTGCTTCTATATGCATTGGTGATGGGAATAAGATTAAGATTCTAAAAGAGTTAAGATTTCCTCATTCTCTGGGGTTGCTTTATTCTGCTTTTACTTATTACCTGGGATTCAGAGTTAATTCAGGTGAATATAAACTCATGGGTCTTGCCCCTTATGGTATTCCTGATTCTGACTCAGTTAAGGATTATATCCAAAAGATTAAGAATGAATTAGTTGATATTAAATCAGATGGCTCTATCTGGCTTAACCAAAAGTATTTTTCTTATTCAACAGGTTTAAGAATGGTTCCCGACAAAAAGTGGGAAAAATTGTTTGGTTTTAAAAGAAGATTGCCTGAAGATAAATTGAATCAGGAACATTGTAATCTGGCCTTTGCCATTCAGCAGGTGACAGAAGAAATTATTCTTACAATGGCAAACTATGCAAAAGAAATTACAGGTGCTGATTATTTATGCCTTGCCGGAGGTGTAGCACTCAACTGCGTTGCCAATGGCAAGTTGCAGGATAAGAAGATATTCAAGGATATATACATTCAACCTGCTGCCGGTGATGCCGGAGGTGCTTTGGGAGCAGCTTTATCCGCTTATTACCTGTATTTTGGCAATGAGAGGATTATTGCAGAAAACGACTCAATGAGCGGCTCTTATCTTGGTCCTTCTTTCTCAAATAAAGAAGTTGAAAGAACTGTGAAGTTTCATAAAGCGGTGTACACTTATTGTCCGGATTTTGAAGAGCTTTCAGCAAAAACTGCTGCTCTGCTAAATGATGGTTATGTTGTCGGATGGTTTCAGGGAAGAATGGAATTTGGTCCCAGAGCCCTTGGAAACAGAAGTATTTTAGGCGATGCCAGAAATAAGGAAATGCAAAAGAAGCTTAATCTGAAAAT
>CAYXJA010000008.1:17973-19241 GCA_964465425.1 uncultured Prolixibacteraceae bacterium
GACAATGGATTTTCTAAAAGATTTCTGGAACTATATGAAAGAAAGAAAAAAATGGTGGCTGATCCCAACATTTATCGTTTTCATTCTTTTGGGCTTATTGATAATTTTAAGTTCCGGCAGTGCACTTGCTCCATTTATTTATACTTTGTTTTAAATACAGGATGAAAAGAGATAAAGCACTTGAAGCCTTATTGGTTATTGCTACAGGTCTGTTGATATTTTATATCATTTACAGACATGAAATCCTTTTATATGCCGCAGTAACTATGGGTGTAACCGGAGTTTTTATTAAACCTCTTGCATCGTTAATTGCAAAAGGGTGGTATTTACTTGGTGAATTAATGGGCTTTGTTATTTCAAAAGTTATTCTTACTGTGGTTTTTTATCTCTTCCTTGCACCAATTGCCTTCTTGCATAATCTTTTTAATAAAGATACACTTAGATTGAAAAAATCTGATAAAAGCTTCTGGACAGATAGAAACTATGACTATAAATCCGGTGACTTAAAAAATATCTGGTGATAATAATCTAACACTTAAACTTATGAAAAACAGGCTTTTTCACGTACTATCCGACTTCTTCCTTTTGATATTTTTTTTATTCTTCTGGCTGTTGGTTAAACCCGACTTGATATATCATTTCCAGCAACTTGGGTTTTCTTCCGATGCTAATTTCTTTAAACAATACATCAATTACCCCGGAGGTCTGGCTGAATACTTGTCCTTATTTCTGTTTCAATTCAATTATAAACCTTTGGCAGGGGCATTAGTGTTTACTGTATTATTGTCTTTAATTGGCTTCCTGGCCGAAGAGATATTTAAAAATTCAAGAAAAGGGATTTCATTTCTGCTGAAGTTTATTCCTATTATTTTTCTTGCTGTTCTTTTTACTGATTACTCATTTCATCCAATATATTCAGTTCAGATATTTTCACTCTTTTTGTTCTTCTATTTGATAGTATTAATATTCAACAGCAAGATCAGACTTGCCTTAAAGTTGATAGCATCAGGAATTTTATTGATGGCCGCTTATTATTTTTCAGGTGGACTAACCTTCTTTATTCTTACTGTTTCTCTGATTATTTATCTTTTTTTAATAAAGAGGGATTTCAATATATCCAAGGTTATTATTTTGCTTGTTGCCTTGCTTTTCCTTCCTTTTATCGCTGCTAACTTTATTTCTTTCATAAACATAGAAGATGCTTATCTCAGGTTCTTACCTTATTTCAGTAATAATAAACCCGGAATATTAACTTATTCACTTTTCTT
>CAYXJA010000008.1:19341-20695 GCA_964465425.1 uncultured Prolixibacteraceae bacterium
TTTTTCACAGGATCCCTTCCTGAAAAGATGTTTGAATACCCTCAGGTTTGGGGACTTGACGGTTTGTTTATTAACAGACATTTTGCGAATGAAGTCCTGCTGCCTTCTACTCAACTGTATTTTGAACTTGGTTTGATCAATGAAGCTATTCAATACGGCAACGAATCTATTTCTCAAAACGATAATTCCCCTCTGATAATTGAACAGCTGATAATCTCAAATATTGTATCCGATAAGTATAAATCAGCTCAGATATATATCAATCAGTTAAAAGGATTCAGGTTCTTTAAGAAAAAAGCTCTTGAATATGAAAAATATATAAATGGAGTAGGGGTTCCCCATATCGATTCTTTGGTAATGCTTAAAAGAGAAATTATGCCGGTGACCGACTTCATAGTTAAACGGCATGAACCTCAGTCCGACCTGATGAATATGCTGAAAGATAATCTGAATAATAAGATGGCCTACGAATATTTAATGGCTGCTTTCCTGCTGGAAAACAACCTTGCTTCGTTTGTTAAATATTATTCTGTTGGCAAAAAGTTTGACTATAAGGCAATTCCTGTTATTTATCAGCAGGCGCTTATTTCATATAATTATGAACTAATGAGACAGGATAAACCTATGAGACAAATTAATGTTTCAAAAGAAGTCCTGGATGATTTTAACGAATATATGGCCATATTTGCTGAATTTGAAGGTGATAAAGATGCTGCTCAAAATAAGCTAAAAGAAAATTTCAAAAATACTTATTGGTATTATTTGCATTATGTGAGTCCGGTTACTAATAAAGCAGAAATAGTTGTACAATGAAAAAGTTAAAGATATATCTGATAATTTCAATTGTTTTTGTAATCACTTCTTGCAACAACAATCCTTCGTCATTTAAGAGTATCGCAAAGACACCTGCAATATTTCCTGATTATAACGAAATAATCATTCCGGCCAATATTGCTCCATTGAACTTTCAAATAAATGAAAACGGAGAAAAGTATTATGTGGAAATCAAATCCCTTAATGGAAAGTCTTTGAAGATAAACACTTCTTCGTCATCGGTTTCCATTCCTGTTAAAGCTTGGAAAAAGCTATTGAAAAGCAACATCGGAAACAAGATTTCTATTGATGTCTATTCTAAAAACAGTTCAGGATGGAATAAGTATGAACCTCTTAAAATAACTGTTTCCGAATATGAAATTGATTCATATTTAGCCTACAGGATTATTAATGTAGGTTATATTCTTTGGAAGAAAATGGGCTTGTATCAAAGAGATTTGACTTCTTTTAAAGAAACACCTTTGATGCTTAACCGAAATACTGATGCTAATTGCATGAACTGCCATTCTTTCAGTAATAA
>CAYXJA010000009.1:0-3621 GCA_964465425.1 uncultured Prolixibacteraceae bacterium
ATTCTCCCTTTTCCCACTTTTAATAATCATGATTAAAGCTTATTTCACTTTTTAATTTATATTTACACTTCTTTAAAAATCATAATAATATGGAACGTAGAAATCTAGCTGAATTGTACACAAATTCATTCAGAGAAAACTGGGAATTACCTGTTTTTTCTGATTACGGATCAGAAGTTTTTAAATATAAGGATGTTGCTCAGTCTATCCACACCTTATCTGTTATTTTCAATAAAGCAGGCATTAAACAAGGTGACAAAATTGCAATATACGGACGTAATTCATCAAACTGGGGTAAGATTTTTCTTACCTGCATTTCTTACGGGGCAGTTGCTGTTCCAATACTTCCTGACTTTAAACCTGAAAATGTCCATAATATTATCAATCATTCAGGTTCAAAATTTCTTTTTGCAGCCAAATCACTTTATGAAAATTTGTCTTTTGATGAAATAAAAAGCATTTCAGGGGTTATTGCAATTGAAGATTTCAGCATTATCAGCGCAAGAGAAGAGGCATTGATGCAACTTTCAAGTGAAGGACTTGCATTAATGAAAGTAGATATAGTAAAAAAGGAAGATTTTAAATTTAATGAAACTGACTCTGAAAGCCTTCAGGTCTTATCTTATACATCAGGCTCTGCCGGATTCTCAAAAGGTGTAATGATTCCTGTCAGGAGCATTTTTTCTAATATAATTTATGCTCAGGACCACATGCCATTAAAGTCAGGAGATAAGCTTGTTTCTTTCCTACCTATGGCTCATGTTTTCGGTTTACTGTTTGAATTTTTGTTCCCTGTCACAAAGGGTTGTCATATTACTTTCCTGAATAAAATGCCAAGTCCTCAGGTACTTATCAAATCATTCAAGGAAATAAAACCAAGGCTGATACTTTCAGTACCTCTTGTAATTGAAAAAATATATAAGAAGAATCTTTTACCTACAATTCAAAAACCAGCTATTAAAATCCTGTTAAATGTTCCCGGGATAAATGGTCTGCTTCACAAAAAGATCAGAGGGAAACTAGTTGAAACTTTTGGAAGTACTTTCCATGAGATTGTAATCGGAGGAGCTGCGCTTAGCAGTGAAGTAGAAGTATTCTTCAGAAAAATAAAATTCCCTTTTACAATAGGATACGGGATGACAGAATGTGGTCCTTTAATCAGTTATGCTGCATGGAACGAAACGATGCCTTTATCTGCAGGCAAGCTTGTCGACAGAATGGAAGTACGTATTGATTCTGATGATCCTTATAAAACAGTAGGAGAAATTCAGGTTAAAGGTGATAATGTAATGCTTGGGTATTACATGAATGAAGATGCCAATAAAAATGCATTTACTGAGGATGGCTGGCTAAGAACCGGCGACCTTGGAGTTATCGATAAAAATAACTTCATTTATATCAAGGGAAGAAGTAAAAACATGCTTCTTGGAGCAAGCGGACAAAATATTTATCCGGAAGAACTTGAAGCCCGTCTTAACAATATGCCATATGTTTCTGAATGCGTTGTTATTCAGAGAGAAAGCAAGTTGATTGCACTTGTATATCCTGATCATGACGGCATGAAAAATGATAATATAAGTACCGACTCAATTGAACAGATAATGGCTGAAAACCGTAAACACTTCAACCATTCCGTTCCGGTATATGAACAATTATCAAAAATTGAAATTGTCAAGGAGGAATTTGAGAAAACTCCAAAGAGAAACATAAAGCGTTTCCTGTATACATAGTTGCAGACTGTTCAAAATATAAAACCACCGTTTTTTTCGGTGGTTTTTTTATAATTTTTTAATTACTTATCTGTTATATATAACTAAAACAATAACTCTTATTTGCCTTTAGAGTGGTTAAATGCATTATTTTTGCAAAAAAATACAGATGAAAATTTTTATCTTATATATAATCCTTTTTATTTCCGTGATAGCCTCGTTTGCTCAGGTTAATACAACTCAGACCAAAGCTCAGCTTGCATCTACTTATTACAGAAGTAAAGAATTTGATAAAGCTGCACCTATATATCTGGAACTTTATGAATCAACCAAAATGCTTTATTATTTCGATAGCTATATTAACTGTCTTATTGAAAATAAAGACTATGACGAAGCAGAAAAGGCAATAAAAAAACAACTTAGAAAAAATAAGAATTCATCCTTGCAAATAACATTAGGAATCATTTATAAAGAAAAAGGGGAAAAGGAAAAATCAACTGAGATTTTCAATGAAATCATAAAAGAGCTTGATGATAATGCAGGTGCAGTTACTTCAGTTGCAAACAATTTCTTCAACCGCCGTGAATATGAATATGCTGAAAAAACATATCTGAAAGGAAGAGAAATTGTGCAGGGAGAAATGTTTCGTTCAAATCTGGCTTATGTTTACGCTTACACCAGAAATTATACAAAAATGATGGAAGAATACCTCATCATGCTTAAGGAAGATGAAAATCAGCTTCCTAATGTTGAAGGGAGATTAAATTCATTGCTAAGATATGATTTCGACAATAGTTTAAGAAAGCTTGTAAAAAGAGAAGTGTTAAAGAAAATTCAGGAGTCGCCTGAGAATATTGTATATAACCGGCTTCTAATATGGCTTTTTGTTGAAGAGAAAGATTATACTCAAGCACTCAATCAGTCAATCGCACTTGATAAGAGAACAAAAAATGAAGAATCAAATATTCTGGGATTTTCTATATCTGCAGCCCAGAACAACCTGTTTGATATTGCATTGAAAGGGCTTGACTATCTTTCAACAAGAAAGCCACCTGTTAAAATTCTTAATCAGGTTAAAAAAGAAATTGTTTCGACTGAATATAAAAAATATATAAACACCCCTTCAGGCAAAGAAACTCAACCTGAAATTCTTGTAAACAAATTCAAGTCAATATTATCAGAATTAGGCTACAATAAAGAAACTGCAGATTTTGCAAAGGATTATGCCCATTTTCTTTCATTCTATCTCAACAGAACAAACGATGCCCTTGCAGTAATCGACAGTATCCTTACTGGGCGTGATCTTAATAATCTTCAGCGTTCATCCATAAAAGTAGAACAAGCCGACATTAATGTTTACGATAATAACCTGTGGGAAGCAACACTTTTATATGCTCAGATTATTGACAGCAACAAGGATAATCCGATTGGTGATGAAGTAAAAATGAAGAAGGCTTTACTTGGTTTTTATCTTGGCGAAATAAACTGGGCAAAAGCACAGGTAGACGTACTTAAGGCCAGCACCTCGAAACTTATTGCCAATGATGCTATGGAACTATCTATGCTTATATCTGCCTATTACGAAATGGACACCATTGAAGAGCCTATTCAAATTTTTGGAAGAGGAGACCTGCTTATATTCCGGAATAAAGATAACGAAGCAATCCAAACATACGATTCAATTAATATCCTTTTCCCCGGACACTCCCTTACTGATAAAATATTAATGAGAAAAGCACAGATTTATGAAAAGAGGTTTGATTATGAAGGTGCTGTTTCTACATACCAAACAATAATCAAAGACTATCCCTTTTCAACTTCGGCTGATGATGCCTTATACAAAACGGCTGTTATCTATGAAGATATAATGAAGGATTCTGAAAAAGCACAGGAATTGTACAAACTTATCTTA
>CAYXJA010000009.1:3721-20601 GCA_964465425.1 uncultured Prolixibacteraceae bacterium
TCTCATGTTTACGACCAATCTCCATTTGGTCTTGCAGGAATAAAAAGAGCATGGAAAGTAATATCTGTAAACGGTTTTACATCTGAGAACCTTGACAGTGTTAACAAAGCCCTTTCTTCTGATTCAGAAATTGATTTTGTCTTTAATGATACTGAATACAATTCGGTTTCACTTACTATTAAAAAAGCTGAAGTGAAAATGAATTCTGTTCTCTATTCAGATATTATTGAAATTGAAAAAACAAAAATCGGCTACCTTGTTTTGGAACAGTTTTATCAAACAACTGTTGAAGAGCTGAAAACTGTTATTGAAAATTTTAAAAATGGAAAAATAACTGAATTAATAGTAGACTTAAGATATAATGGGGGTGGATTAAATAGTGTGGCATATAATTTTTTCTCAATGATAGGAGGTGAAACTGTTGTTACAAAAAACATAGGAACTATAATAAATAATGATAAACATTCCGAAAAGAATACAACGAATGTTTCCAGTTATGGTGGTCCGGTTCTTAATGTTCCAAGAATATTCTTCATAACAACAGAAAATACCGCTTCAGCAAGCGAAATGGTCATCAACTGCCTCAACCCTTATAAAGAATGCATTCAGGTAGGAAGCAATACTCATGGCAAACCTGTAGGAATGTATATTTTCACAAATGAGGATTTAGATCTTTCAGTTCTTCCTGTTTCATTTAAGTATATAAACACTCTTGGTTATGGTGATTATTTCAACGGATTACCCGCCGATATTTTAGTTAATGATGACTTGACTCATGGATGGGGAGATTCTGAAGAAGGCATGCTTAAAACTACTATCAGCACAATAACCACTCCTGCACTATCTAATAATTATTCTCCTTTAAAGAGCGCAGTAACTACTAGCGCTAAACCCTTGGATTATCAGGGAATATACAAATTAATTCAATCTTATTGATGGATAATAAGCCCAGAATCATACTTGGTATTGATCCCGGTTCAAATATTATGGGCTACGGATTAATAGAAGTTATTGAAAAGAAAAGCTCGCTTATATCGATGGGGATCATTACTCAGGGAAAATATCATGAGCATTATGACAAGCTTAAATATATATTTGAAAGAGTATTGAGTATCATCGATCAGTATCATCCTGATGAAGTGGCTCTTGAAGCTCCCTTTTTTGGAAAGAATGTGCAATCGATGTTAAAGCTTGGAAGAGCACAGGGAGTAGCAATGTCTGCAGCATTATATCGCAACCTTCCTATCTTTGAATATGCTCCCCTTCAGGTAAAACAGGCAATTACAGGTATGGGAAAAGCGTCTAAGGAACAAGTTGCTTATTTTCTTCAAAAGATGTATGGAATCACCAACTTGCCAAAGACACTTGATGCAACAGATGCTGTAGCTGTTGCTTTCTGCCACATGATTAAATCTGCTCACCCGACAATAAAAGGTGAATATAAAAACTGGTCTGATTACATTAAAAAGAATCCTGACAGGTTGAAATAAAATATGTACGTTGTAAATAAATTACTTCAATTTTTCAACTATCAACGACCTTATTTCTTCAAATTCCTCAGGACTAAATTTCTTTTTTGGATTTGCAAAATTAATGTCTTGTTCACTTTGCATTGGAACAAGATGAATGTGAGCATGTGGCACTTCGAGCCCAAGCACAGCAACGCCAACTTTTTTACATGGTATAGCTTCTTTTAATGCAAGTGCTACTTTTCGTGCAAATATTTGTAACCCACTGTATGTTTCTTCATCTAAATCAAAAATATAATCTACCTCCTTTTTAGAAATAACAAGTGTGTGACCCTTGGCAAGAGGAAAAATATCAAGAAAAGCATAATAATTATCATCTTCTGCTATCTTGTAAGATGGTATTTCCCCGTTAACTATTTTAGTAAATATAGATGACATGATAATTAAAGTGCTATATCAATTATTTCAAATGGAATAACTCCTGAAGGAACACTAATATTAACTACATCTCCAACTTTCTTTCCCAAAAGACCTTTTGCAATAGGCGTTTTAATAGAAATTTTTCCAGCCTTAAGATCTGCTTCATGTTCAGAAACAATTGTATACTTCATTATGGCATTTGTCTTCTGATTTTTTATTGTCACTACATTCATTATCTGAACAGCAGAAGTATCAATCTTTGACTCATCAATAATCCTGGCACCTGCAATCTGAGATTGCAACATTGCTATACGTGCTTCGAGTAAACCTTGTGCATCTTTTGCAGCATCGTACTCTGCGTTTTCTGAAATATCTCCTTTTTCAATAGCTTCACCTATCTGTTTAGAAATAGAAGGACGTTCAACTTTAACCAAATGTTCAAGTTCTTTTTTTAGTTTTTTTAAACCTTCTTCGGTCATGTAATTTATTCCAGACATAATACAAAATGTTATAATAATGGGTAAAAAAAATAGAATTCCGGCTCATCGAGCCAGAACTCCAATTCACTCACAAAAATAATAAAATTTCAATATCTTGTTACATACAATAACACCAGATTTTTATAAATGAGTGTTATTAAACATGTTATCAAATATACTTTCTATTATATATCTCACTGTATATAACAGCTTTCTTCATATCAAGTTCAATCTTAATCCTTTTTTTGTTTTCTGTGTCAGAGTTGATATTCTGTTTAGTTAAATCTCCATCAGATATATTATTTTTATTAATGGCTGAAACTCCTTCTTTAGCCATTATATCTTCTCTCTCCTGAGGAGTAATGAATCCACTGTACTTATCATAGATACCGGGAATTGGAGATGCCTTTTTAACGGGTTCGGCAACAATTTTTATTTCTTCAGGAACAACAGGTTTAGCTTCCTGAGCCGAGGATTTAAATGGGAACGGTTCTTCCTCTTCATTAATTTTAAGTTTATCAAGCCAGTTAAAGATATCTTCTTCAAATGCTTTATGCTGAGGTTCTGTAATATTTTCCCCGGCGTTTCGTTTCTTTTTTCTGCTTCCAATAGCTCCAACAACAGAAATAAGCAAAACAATTAAAAAAGGTATTAAATCATCCATTGAAACGTTGTAATAGATTAAATTTGCATAACTTCTTAAAAGTAATTAAAATGAAGATTAAACTGAAATATATTTTAATATTTTCAATATTATCTCTTGGATTTTTCTCATGCGATGAAGATGCTCAGGATTATGTTCCATATACTCTTGTTGATTTTACTATTGATCTCACGATAAATAACAACCTGGCAAATCCGGGATATTCTGAACTTATACCACAAGCTGGTTATGGCGGGGTAATCATTTACTGTGAATACTATGATTTTTCATCTCCTTCTAATTCTATGTACCACGCCTTTGACGCTACTTGTACAAATGAATTAAGCAGAGAATGTACAGTAATAAACGAAGGCAACAGCTTTTATGCTGTATGCCCTTGTTGTAGTTCAAAATTTGAACTTGTAACAGGATATCCCGTTGATGGTGATGCCAAAAAACCATTGAAATATTACAATATTGGTTTATTGGGCAATAAGATTTTCGTCAAGAATTAATACCTGTAATGTTCAGGTTTAAAAGGTCCTTCAACATCTACACCTATATAGTCAGCCTGGTCCTTTGTAAGGGTTGTTAGCTTTACTCCAATCTGTTCAAGATGCAAACGGGCAACCTCTTCATCAAGTTTCTTAGGCAACCTGTAAACTCCAAGTTCAAGATCTTTTGTGTAAAGTTCAATCTGAGCTAAAGTCTGATTTGTAAATGAATTACTCATAACAAATGATGGGTGACCAGTTGCACAACCAAGATTTACCAAACGACCTTCTGCCAATAAATAAATAGAATGTCCATCCTGATATGTATATTTATCAACCTGAGGTTTGATATTAGTTATAGCAATTCCAGGCCATTTATTTAATCTGTTTACCTGTATTTCGTTATCGAAATGTCCGATATTACATACTATTGCCTGGTCCTTCATCGATGCCATGTGTTCACTCGTTATAATATCCCTGTTACCGGTAGTTGTTACAAATATATTGCCTTCAGAAACAGCTTCTTCCATTGTCTTTACTTCAAAGCCTTCCATAGCTGCCTGTAATGCACAAATAGGATCTATTTCAGTTACAATTACTCTGGCTCCGTAACCTCTCATTGAGCGGGCGCAGCCTTTCCCAACGTCTCCATATCCTGCAACGATGACAACTTTACCAGCAATCATAACATCTGTTGCTCTTTTTATACCGTCAGCCAAAGATTCCCTGCAACCGTAAAGATTGTCAAACTTAGATTTTGTTACTGAATCGTTAACGTTAATAGCCGGAAACAATAATTTTCCTTCAGCTAGCATTTGATATAGACGGTGAACACCTGTTGTTGTTTCTTCTGATACACCTCTTATTTCTTCTGCCACTTTGTGCCAGCGACCATGATTTTCTTTTATTGTTTTCTTAAGACATTTGTACAACTCGAATTCATCAGGAGCATCTGTTTGTTTTTCAAGTACTGAAGCATCATTTTCAGCATCATATCCAACATGAACCATCATGGTTGCATCTCCACCATCGTCAACTATTAAATTTGGTCCAAGTCCGTTACCGAAATCCAATGCTCTTTCTGTACACCACCAGTATTCTTCAAGCGTTTCACCCTTCCATGCAAAAACAGGTATTCCTGCTTCAGCAATGGCAGCAGCAGCATGATCCTGAGTTGAAAAAATATTACAGCTCGCCCATCTGACCTTTGCGCCAAGCTCAACAAGTGTTTCAATGAGCACTGCAGTTTGTATTGTCATATGTAATGAACCCATAATTCTTGCACCTGATAATGGCTTGCTTTGACCATATTTTTTACGCAGTGCCATCAATCCCGGCATTTCTTTTTCCGCAATCTCAATTTCTTTTCTGCCAAAACCGGCTAGCTTTATATCTGAAACTTTATATTCCATGACTTATGATTTTTTTATTATTATTCTGATAAAGACCGCAAAGATAATGCAACATTGAATTAAAATGCTTATTTCAGTATCTTTAATGCTTCAATTTTATCTTCAATTAACTGATCTTTCAATCTGTAGATGTTGGGGAATTTCCTTTCCTCCCGTATTCTCTTGTAAATGAATATGGTTAGTTGTTTTTGATAAATCTCCTGATCAAAATTAAAAATATTAACTTCGATTGTCCTATGATCTGCATTATTGTTTAACGTTGGTCTAAAACCAATATTCATCATGCCCATGTAAATTTGCTCTTCAAAACGCACAGTTACTGCGTATACACCCTCGACAGGTATTAGTTTGTAAGGATCTCCGCAAATAATATTTGCTGTCGGAAAACCAATTCCCCTGCCAATCTTCTTCCCTTCTGAAACAACTCCCTGTATAGAATAATTATAACCAAGAAAACTATTAGCCTTATCAATGTCTCCACTTTGAATTGCCGCCCTAATTTTGGATGAACTTATATCTACTTCATCCAAAATAAAAGTATCAATCTTCTCAACATTAAAAGAAAGCTTCTTCTTCAAAGCAAGTATATTTTCATATGATCCTTCCCTCTTATTCCCCAGCCTATGATCATGACCAACAACCAACGTGTGAATATGCATCTTTTCTATTAGAATTTCTCTTATGAACTCTTCATACGACATTTCTGCAAAATCAAGAGTGAAAGGAAAAACTACAAGGTGATCTACACCGGCCTTTTCAAGAAGTTCAGCCTTCTCTGTAAAAGATGACAATAATCTGAGATTCGATTCATTTGCGGATACTACCAAACGAGGATGAGGATAAAATGTAAATATAACACTTTCTCCTCCAACTTCTCCAGCTATCGCATTCAACCTTGCAATTACTTTCTTATGGCCTAAATGCACTCCGTCAAAAGTCCCGATTGTAACAACAGGATTAGAAGCATTGAAAAAATCTATGTCGTAATGTATCTTCAAATCTTACTGAAAATTAAATGCAAAAGTAATTATTTTGTTCAATCAATATTTTCAAATTTCTTAAAAAATGTTAATTGATTTTTCTCTTTTCATTAAAATGCTATTTTAGCTGAAATTTATGAACATTTTCAATATGAAAAATTATTTATTCTTGGCAATAATTCTGATTTCTCTCATTTCATGCAATAAATCAGATAATTTTATCATTGATGGTAAAATAACAAATTCACCTAATAAAAAAATATATCTTGAAAAGTTAGGGATAAACAACTCAACTCCTTTTGATTCTTCAAAAATTGACAGCAAAGGCAGGTTCAAACTTAAGGGGAAAATCGATCAGCCCTCTTTTTTCATTCTGAAAGCCGGAAATCAAAAGTTTATTACTTTGCTAATAGATTCAATTGAAAAAATTAGCTTTTCAGCCGATTTTATAAATTTTTCAAAGGACTATAAAATTGAGGGCTCTTATGGTTCCCTGAAAATTAAAGAGCTAAATAACCATCTGACAAAAACCAACAATAGTATTGATTCAGTTAACTCTTTAATATCTCTATACACCAACACTCCGGGATATGAAGATAAAGTATCGGAATGGCAACGAAAAATAAACAACCTGATAGTCGTGCAACAACAGTTTTCAAACAGATTTATTTCTGAAAACCCTTTTTCCCTTGCATCAGTTCTGGCTATATATCAAAAATTCAACAATGGGAACTACGTTGTTCAGGATTTACAAACAATAAAGATTGCAGCTTCAGCTCTATATTCAATGTACCCTAATTCAGAACACGCTAAAACATTGTACGAAGACACAAAACAACTTATGCAGGATGTTAAGAGCATGGAAGTTCAGAATTTTATCAATGAAAAAGGTGTAAACTCACCGGAAATCATTTTGCCTGACAGTACAGGAAGGAATATTTCCCTTTCATCCTTAAGAGGTAAATATGTTCTGTTGCATTTCTGGTCAGCTAATGATGCCGACAGCCGTATTATGAATCCTGTTCTAAAAGAAAACTATAATAAATTTAAAAACAGAGGATTTGAAATCTATCAGGTTTGTATAGATACCCTAAAAACATCCTGGGTAAAAGCAATTAAAAATGATCAGCTTAATTGGACAAATGTTAATGACCTTAACGGATGCATCAACGCTATTAATAGTTACAACATTAAATATATTCCTTCGAATTATTTGCTGGATAAGGATGGTGTAATAATTGCAAAAGATCTTAAAGGCCCTTCAATTTATAAAAAGCTTAGCGAAATTTTTAACTAATTAATATCAAAATTCGATAGATATTGACATGTTTTAGCCTTGACAGGCAATTTTTCTTTCACGTTATATGTTTTTTTCTATATTGCGTCCGTTTTTAAAAAATGAGATTCCTGCTTTAGTATTATTATTTTTTTTTAAAAATAGACCTTGAATATAAAAAAGACATATTTCATATCTGATGTTCACCTGGGTGCCCCTGCAATGAATAACAACCCTGAAAGGGAAAAGCTTTTTGTCGATTGGCTTGATTTTGCAGGAAAAGATGCAGCTGTAATATATATGCTCGGAGATATTTTCGACTTCTGGTATGAATACAGGAAAGTTGCTCCACGCGGTTTCGTCCGTACTCTTGGTAAAATAGCTGAACTTACAGATAAAGGTATCCCTGTCCATTTTTTTACGGGAAACCATGATGTTTGGGTTTTTGATTACTTACCCGCTGAAACAGGAGTTATAATCCACAGAGAACCGATTATTGAACAAATTGGAAATAAAAACTTCTTTTTGGGACATGGTGACGGACTCGATCACAAGGAGAAGGGATATCTTGCTCTTAAACGCCTTTTTACAAGCAAAACAGCACAGTTTATGTTTTCCAGGCTTCACCCTAACCTTGCAATATGGTTTGGTCACGAATGGGCTAAAAGAAGCAGGATTTCAAAAGGCACAGAGCCTGAATATACCAAAGATGTAAAAAATGAATCGGCAGTTAAGTTTGCTAACGAATTTTCAAAAAATAACAATGTTGATTATTATATCTTCGGCCACCGTCATATTTTTCTTAAGGAAATTTTAGAATCCGGAGCAGAACTTGTTATGCTCGGTGAATGGTTCAATTTCTTTTCTTATGCTGAATTTGACGGAGATACCGTTGAACTTAAAAGATATTCTAAAAAACTTCAGTGAGACAGATTTATTTATGAATAAAGAAATTTATACAGCTATTATTGCTTCGGGAAGCTACATCCCTGAAAAAGTCGTTAAAAATGATGACTTTATGAACAATAAGTTCTTTGATCCTAAAGACGGAAATGTATTCGATAAACCTAACAAGGAAATTATTGAAAAATTTTATGAAATTACCAATATCGGAGAACGTCGATGGGCTGCTGACGATCAAATGACTTCTGATCTTGGGTATCATGCAGCAAAAGATGCACTTGAAAGCTCAGGTATTAATCCCGATTCTCTTGATTTTATCATTTTTGGTCATAATTTCGGAGATATTGAAGCCGGGTCTACTTCAAGCATGCTGATTCCTAACCTTGCAGCAAGAGTTAAGCAACATCTGAAAATAGTAAAACCTTCTATAAGCTGTTTCGACATTTTAGCCGGATGCCCGGGTTGGGTACAATCAATGATTGTTGCAAACTCTCTAATTAAATCAGGCACTTACAAAAGAGGACTGGTTATTGGTGCTGACGTTACTTCCAGGGTAGGTGACCCTTTCGATCGCGATTGTATGATATTTGCCGATGGTGCCGGGGCTGTTATAGTAGAAGGTGTAAAAAGCGCTACTCCGGTTGGCATCCTCTCTCATGCAGAAAGAACAGATGCTGTTGATTGGGCCGACATTCTTACAATGACTCCGTCCCTAAACCCATGGCACGATAAAAGTAAAAAGTATATCAGAATGGAAGGACATAAGGTTTATGTATATGCATTACAAAAAGTACCTGCAATTGCTAAAGAAGCTATTGATAAAGCAGGCCTGACTCTTGCTGATATCAACAAAGTCCTGATTCATCAGGCTAACGAAAAGATGGATGAAGCTATTTGCCAAAGACTAATGAAACTTTACAAAACTCAAAGCTCAACAGATGAAATAATGCCTATGACTATTAGTTTTCTTGGAAATACTTCAGCAGGCACAGTTCCTACTATGTATGACCTTATTAAAAAGAATAAACTAGGAAATCACAGGATTAAAAGCGGTGATAATTTAATATTTACATCTGTAGGTGCAGGGATGAATATCAATGCAATAGTTTATAAAGAAATTTAAAATTAAAAGGTGAATTCTGTTTTTTTTTAAACCTGAATTCACCTTTTAATTTCTTTCAACACCTTTCTTTAAATCAGGAAAAATTCAATCCCCAGTATTGTTAATTAAAGGATTCCATCCTTGTGCGCTTATTTCGATCTCTGATCCTCCGGAAGTTACCAGGCATACTCCTTCTTCATGGCCAACAATGTGGCCTATTACTGTAATATCAGGATGATTTTTAACTTTATCATGATCTTCAATTGGAACAGTAAATAAAAGCTCGTAATCTTCTCCTCCGTTTAAAGCAGCGACAATAGGATTTATATTCAACTCATCACCCATCCTCTTGGTTTCATTATCCATCGGAATTTTATCTTCATATATTTTTGCCCCTACTCCCGAATTCTTGCATATATGTTTTATCTCGGACGACAAACCGTCGGATATATCAATCATTGATGTTGGCCTTATTCCCAATTCACTGAACGTTAACTTCATATCAGTTCTTGCTTCAGGTTTAAGTTGTCTTGCCAATATATAATCATAACCTGAAAGCTTTGGTTGTATTTTCGAATTTACTTTAAAAACTTCATTCTCTCTTTCCAGCAGATGAAGTCCCATATATGCTCCTCCCAAATCACCTGTTACACAAATGAGATCGTTCTTCTTTGCTCCTTTTCTGTAAACTGCTTCACCTGAATCAACAACCCCAATAGCTGTAATGCTTATTGTCAATCCTGTAAGCGAAGAAGTAGTGTCGCCTCCAACTAAATCAACTCCATATTTCTCACACGCCATATTAATACCTTCATATAATTCTTCAATCGATTCTACTGAGAATTTTGAAGATATCGCAATCGACACTGTTATTTGTGTTGGTGTGGCATTCATTGCTGCCACATCGCTGAGGTTGACAACTACCGATTTATAACCTAAATGCTTTAATGGAACATACATTAGGTTGAAATGTACACCTTCAGTAAGCAGATCAGTAGTGACGACAATTTGCTTTCCTTCAAATTCCAGAACTGCAGCATCATCACCCACGCCCTTAAGTGTTGAACTATTTTTATTATTAAATTTTCCAGTTATCCTGTCAATTAATCCAAATTCTCCAAGATCAGAAATAGGAGTTACTTTTCTTTCTTTTTCAATCATTTCAGCAATGTTGTTTATGTATGAATTGTAAATTGAAGATGCCAAAAATAAGACTACTTTGCTATCTTTGCAACATTTATTAAACCGTCTGACGTTTTATTTGTTAGAATTACATTCAGATTAAATTTATTTATATGAGCCAACAGGATAAAATCCTTGATAAAGTAACAAGTGAAGAATATAAGTTCGGGTTTGTTACTGATATTGAGACAGAAACAATAGAAAAAGGGCTTAACGAAAATGTTGTCAGATTGATATCTTCAAAGAAAGGAGAACCTGAATGGCTACTCGAATTTCGTTTGAAGGCATATCGTAAATGGCTGGAAATGTCACTGCCGGATTGGGCATATTTGAAAATACCTCCGATCGATTATCAGGAAATAATATATTACGCAGCTCCAAAGCAAAAAAAGAAACTTGACAGTCTGGATGACGTTGATCCTGAATTACTCGATACTTTCAATAAACTGGGCATTCCTCTTGAAGAACAGAAACACCTGACAGGCGTAGCAGTTGATGCAGTAATGGACAGCATTTCAGTTAAAACAACTTTTAAAGAATCACTTGCTGAAAAAGGAATTATCTTTTGTTCATTCAGCGAAGCCGTACGTGAATATCCCGACCTTGTAAAAAAATATCTTGGTAACGCAGTTCCATATGCTGATAATTACTTTTCAGCACTGAACTCAGCTGTTTTCAGTGATGGTTCTTTTTGCTATATCCCTAAAGGTGTCAGATGCCCAATGGAACTGTCAACATATTTCAGAATAAATGCTGCAAATACCGGACAGTTTGAAAGAACACTTATTGTTGCCGATGACGATAGTTACGTCTCATATCTTGAAGGGTGCACAGCTCCTATGCGTGATGAAAATCAATTACATGCAGCTGTTGTTGAAATTATTGCAATGGAACGAGCCGAAGTAAAATATTCTACTGTCCAAAACTGGTATCCCGGTGATAAGAATGGCAAGGGCGGTATATATAACTTCGTTACTAAACGAGGCATTTGCAAAGGCGACTACTCAAAAATATCATGGACGCAGGTTGAAACAGGATCTGCAATTACATGGAAGTATCCTAGTTGCGTTTTACTTGGTGATAATTCAAGCGGAGAATTTTACTCTGTAGCGCTAACCAATAATCATCAACAAGCTGATACCGGCACTAAAATGATCCACATCGGAAAGAATACAAAAAGCATTATTGTTTCTAAGGGTATTTCAGCAGGTCTAAGCAGTAATTCATACAGAGGACTTGTCAGAGTAACAAAAAATGCAGAAAATGCACGTAACTTTTCTCAATGCGATTCATTGCTCATGGGCGATAAATGTGGTGCTCACACTTTCCCTTACATTGAATGTGCAAACAAAACTGCAATCCTCGAACATGAAGCCACAACATCTAAAATAAGTGAAGATCAGATATTTTACAGCAACCAAAGAGGCATATCAACTGAAGATGCAGTTGCTATGATTGTTAACGGATATGCCAGAGAAGTTCTCAATAAACTTCCAATGGAATTTGCCGTTGAAGCACAAAAGCTTTTGCAGATAAGCCTTGAAGGCAGCGTAGGTTGATTACCAATTATTAATAAAAATTGAATTCGAAAATGTTACAGATAAAAAATTTACATGCCAAAGTTGAAGGAAAGGAAATCCTTAAGGGTATTAATCTTGAAGTTAAAGCCGGTGAAGTTCATGCAATAATGGGACCTAACGGTTCAGGTAAAAGTACTTTGGCCAATGTCCTGGCCGGTCATGACAAATATGAAGTCGTAGAAGGAACTATTTCATTCTTTGGTATCGATTTACTTGAGCTTTCTGCAGAAGAGCGTGCCCGCAATGGCTTGTTTCTTGGCTTTCAATACCCTATTGAAATACCGGGTGTAAGCATGGCTACTTTCCTTAAGACTGCTGTCAATGAGCACCGTAAATATAAAGGCCTTGAACCTCTTACTGCTTCACAGTTTTTAAGACTGATGGAAGAAAAAAAGAAAATCGTAGAGATAAGCTCTCAGCTTACCAACAGATCTGTTAATGAAGGTTTCTCCGGAGGTGAAAAGAAAAGAAATGAAATTTTCCAGATGGCGATGCTTGAACCTAAACTTGCAATTCTCGATGAAACAGATTCAGGCCTTGATATTGATGCACTTAGAATTGTTGCAAATGGAGTCAATAAACTAAAAACTTCCGAGAACGCAACAATTGTTGTTACTCATTATCAACGCCTTCTCGAATATATTGTACCCGACTTCGTTCATGTACTCTACAATGGCAAAATTGTAAAATCTGCAGGTAAAGAGCTGGCCTATGAACTTGAAAGTAAAGGCTACGACTGGATTAAAAAAGAGCTGGGAGAATAAACATGGAAACTTTAAATTATACGGCTACTGAAGAACTGACAAACCTTTATTCTCAAAACAAGGCAGTTTACTACGAAGGATGCCCCTCTTTCATGAATGATCTCCGCGATAATGCTATCGGAATCTTCACTGACAAAGGTATACCTTCCAAGAAAAATGAAAACTATAAATTCACTGATTTAAGACCTGTATTTCAAAACAATTACGATGTAGTTCCCCGTTATGTTTTCAATGAAATCAGGCTTCATGACATGTTTCGCTGCGACGTGCCTCAGCTTAATGCCCATGTTATTTTGATGATTAACGGTTGGTATTACAACAGGAACAAAATGTATGAAACACTTCCTGAAGGTGTTATTTGTTGCGGACTTCAACATGCAGCAAATAACTACCCGGAACTGGTGGAAAAATATTACAACATACTCTCCGGCAAAACTGATGACCCGCTTGCAAACCTGAACACTGCTTTTGCAAAAGATGGACTATTCCTTTACGTCCCTGATAATGTCACGATTGAAAAGCCGATACAAATCATCAACATCCTTAATGCCAAAACTAATACTCTTGCTATTCAAAGAAATATGTTCATACTTGGCGAAAATAGTGAAGCTAAAATCGTTTTTTGTGACCATACCCTGAATAGAAATTATTACATTCTCAACAATCTCACTGAATGCTTCGTTGGAAAATCTGCGCGAATGAGATTTTATGCAATACAAAATCAACATAATGCGGCAGCTAACAATAACAATCTTTTTATCTCATTGTCTGCTAATTCTGATTTAGATACCAATTTTGTTACTCTTAACGGAGGTATTGTAAGAAATAATATTAAAGTTTCTCTCGACGGTGAACATGCAACCGCAAGCGTTAATGGCATTGCACTTGCCGACCAAAACCAGCATATCGACAACTTTACTTTTATTGACCATGTAGAACCAAACTGCACCAGCAATCAGATTTTTAAAAATATACTTGACGATAAATCAAGCGGTGCATTCTCAGGACGGATTCATGTATTCCCTGATGCACAGAAAACTGAAGCTTTCCAGCGTAACAACAATGTGTTGCTTACAGAAAATTCAACTATGAATTCCAAACCTCAGCTGATTATTGATGCCGATGATGTCAAATGCAGTCACGGTGCTACAATTGGAAGAATTGACGAAGAAGCTTTGTTTTATTTGAGAACAAGAGGAATAAGTGAAAAAGAAGCCAGATTAATGATTATGTTTGCTTTTGCTGATGAAGTTATTTCTCAGATTAAAGTGCCGGCCTTAAAGGAAAGAATTGAAGAACTGGTAGACAGAAGGTTGAAAGGAGACCTTGGCCCTTGTCTGCACTGCTCTCTTTCCTGCAGCCATTAATCAAACCAGTATTTATGAGCCTTGACATTGAAAAAATCAGAAACGACTTTCCCATACTTAATACTGAAGTATCAGGTAAAAAATATGTTTATTTCGATAATGCAGCAACCGGCTATAAACCGCTAAAGGTTTTAAAAGCTGTTGAAGAAATTTATACTACATACAACGGAAATCCTCATCGTGGTGTTCACCATATGAGTGCGGTCACAACACAGCAGTTTGAAGTTGTACGTGATAAGGTAAAGGATTTCATAAATGCTGCCCACAGGGAAGAAATAATTTTTACTAAAGGGACTACAGAAAGTATTAATCTGGTTGCATATTCTTTTGGCGAAGCTTTCATCAATGAAGGAGATGAAGTTATTGTAACAGAAATGGAACACCATGCCAACATCGTCCCTTGGCAGATCATATGTGAAAGGAAAAAAGCTAAAATAAAAGTTCTGACTTTCAATGATAAAGGCGACCTGAATATTAATTTGCTTCCGGAACTGATAACCTCCAAAACTCGTTTATTAGCAGTTTCTCTGGTCTCTAATGTGCTGGGCACTGTCAACCCAGTTGAAGAGATTATTAAAATTGCACATCAATACAAAGTACCGGTACTTGTTGACGGAGCACAGGGAGTACAGCATTTAAGAGTTGACATGCAAAAGATGGATTGCGATTTCTTTGCATTTTCAGGACATAAATTGTACGGTCCAACAGGAGTTGGATGTCTTTACGGTAAAAAGGAATACCTTGAAAAAATGCCTCCATTCTTAGGAGGAGGCGAAATGATTGAAAAAGTAACCTTCGAAAAGACTACTTTCAATGAACTCCCTTATAAGTTTGAAGCAGGAACACCTAACTTTACTGAAGTAATCGGTATGGGGGCAGCAATAGATTACCTCCTTGATATTGGATTTGACAATATTGCTGAATATGAACACGATCTGCTTCATTATGCTGAAAATGAATTAAATAAAATATCAGGATTGAGGATATACGGCAACTCTGATTACAAATCAGGTGTAATTTCTTTTCTGGTCAATAACATACACAACTATGACATGGGTATGTTTCTTGACAAGATGGGCTTTGCTGTACGTACAGGACATCATTGTGCCGACCCAATAATGGATCACTATAAAATTGCAGGTACAGTAAGAGCTTCTTTTGCATTTTACAATACAAAAGCTGAAGTTGATGAATTTGTGAAAGCAATAAAGAAGATTATCACTTTATTCTGATAAAAATAAAAAAACAGTCAGTTATTCGTTAATAAGCTGTTTCATAAAAATTAAAGCTAAAAACAAATAACTGACTGCCTATAAGCAAATATTACATTTCAGTAAAAGTTATATTTGAAGGTACTTCAAATTTAGCAGCTGGCACATCTCCTTCCTTAACTTCAATTGCTTCCATCAACACTTCTTTATCTCCCATCTTAGTAACTGTTTTTATTGGCAATCCTTCCCAAGTCCATGTCATTGCACTCACCGGTTCATCTACACTTACCTTTCTGCACTTTTTACCCGCAACAACTTCCGTACCATGATCTTTCATCTTATACCTTTCAATATCTTCCTTGGCAATATCCTCGAACTCAGTATAACGTGAAGTTATGAATTTCATCTTAGCACCGCTTGTATTATCAATATTCCAGGTATATCTGTAACCATCCTTAACCAACCCATAACCTCCGGTTTTAATTCCCATCATCTCCATAAAATTTTCTTCATACTGTAATGCCCCGTAATCATCAAACCAAAACTCTCTGGACATCTCCATTCCCATGGCTATATTTTTATATTTAATGTAACCCGTTTTTATATTGAAAACTTTGGTATTACCGCTAAGGTTGCTGCTTTTCTCAGCTTCTTTTTCAATCTTTTCAAGATCAGAAACAATCTTTTCTTCCGGCGTTTTTTTACCTCCGCATGATACTATAACTAATGCAAGTATCAAGGGAAGAACATAGTAAATAATTTTTTTCATAACTTTTTATGTTTATATTAATTTAAATGATTGATCATATTAATTTTAAATTTATGGAATATCTTCCGGATTATCAAGATAATCATTTATCGGATTTAATCTTTCCCATTGTCCTGTGTTTTCTTTATCATAAAATTCAATTATGCTTCCCCTGCATTTGATATTTGCAATAACAACATTTTCCCGATTTACGATATCGAAACTTAGTGAAGGAGTTAACCTATAATCGTAAGTAAAACCTTCTATTCCAATTCTTATATCTTTTGGCAAACATGTTATCACCGGCTGCAATCCTTCTATTGCATATATCTTCCATTCTTCTCTTATATATTCAATATAAAATCTACCCGGATTAGTATAATAGTAAGGCATTTCTGTTTTATCACCTACATAGAAAAATGTATCACTCCTTCTCGGTTCATTAGGATCAACGTATAATTTTGAAACATTAATCTCAAATTCAGGAAAATAAATTTCTCCGGAATAATACCCTTTCAATTTACCCTCCATTTCTGTGTTTTTGTAAAGATCAATGTATGTGTACATGTGCACTTCAAAAATCCACTTCCCCTCAGGCGTGCTTCCGCTATGTTTTCCCCTTACAACAAACCTCAGATAAGAATATTGATCTGAATCTTCCTGAATTGATATTACTTCACCTGCATCATCAAAATCAGCAATCATATATTCTGTTTCATATTTTCTGAACCCATCATGCAAATCGCAGGAAAATAAATTTCCAAGAATTGCAAAAATAAGGACCATTCGGGAAACCCTCATAAACGATTTATATTATGATCTTGGTGAAAACCAAAGATACTACTGCATA
>CAYXJA010000010.1:0-7361 GCA_964465425.1 uncultured Prolixibacteraceae bacterium
GCAATTATCAATTCATTAAGAATAATAATGTTAGGAGTTATTGGGAAAATTTACCCTCAAATATTTGACATCATGCATGACTATGTTTGGAATATTTTATTAGTCATCGTCATATGGGGACTTTGGGAGCTTGCAAATAAAAGGATGAATAAAATCAGTCAGCAAACAACATGAAAAATTATCTGAGAATTGTAATATTCATAGCTGCAAGTATCATTTTCTATATGTTATGGTCGAATGGCGGTGAATCAGCTTATGGAAAATTCGTTGCAAAAGGAGTGGACAAGATAACTTCGAAATTTTCAGCAATTGAAAGAGCAGAATTTAAGATTCAGGAACAAGATTCTACCCCAATGATTTACTGTTACTATAAAGACCGACGAACAAAAATAGCATTGGAATACTGTCTGCCTGTGGTTTTACTTTTGGCATGGCATTTGTCATTATTTTTTGACAAAAGGATCAATTACAAAATAGCTCTAAAGTTATTTTCAATTAATTTTTTCGCAGTTTATTTATTACAGATATTTTTCCCTCTTTTACTTTTCAATATAAGCCAGTCTAAAGTAAAATCGATGGGGTTATTTATAGGATTGCAGATATTTGGATTTTTAATATTTTTCCTGATAATAAAAGATTCATTACTTATCAAGTACAAATATCAGTTAGCAACGAAAACTAAAAACTGAGTTAATTTGTTTTAATGAGGTAAAAATTTAAAAAAATGAAAAGGATAATCTTACTTATTACTATTATTTTAGTTTCATTTCAGACACAAATATTAAAAGCTGAAAGCAATGACACAGAACCAGTTATTGGTCTTAATGTTGGAAACAAGGCTCCTGAAATTTCAGATATAAATATTGACGGGAAACAAATAAATCTTTCCGATTTCAAAGGCAAGATAGTACTTATCGATTTTTGGGCATCATGGTGCGGTCCTTGTCGAAGAGAAAATCCAAACATTGTAAATGTATATCAACTGTTTAAAGAAGAAAAATTCAAGAACGGTAAAGGATTTGAGATTCTAAGTATTTCATTAGATCAAAATAAATCACAATGGGAATCAGCTATTAGTGCTGACAAATTGGAATGGCCATATCATATAAGTGATTTAAAGGGATGGTATTCTAAATGGGCAGGTGTATATAAAGTAAACAGCATACCCGGTAATTTTCTTTTAGATGGGAATGGAATAATAATTGCAAAAAATTTAAGAGGACCTCAACTTCAATTTTTCCTGTCAGAATTAAAGAAAAAATAGCTACTTAAAAACAACTTTCAATTTTGTCACTTTTTGAAACAGCAAATACGCCAAATTGGCTGTAAATTTCTTTTGGCAGAATATTTGTGAATTTGCACAAATCAAGTAAAACTAATAATCATGGTGAAAAAAGAAGATATTGACAAAAAGGCAAAAAAAAGTGAAGGTGTAAACAATCCTGAAGAAAAAGAAAAGAAGGATTCTGTAGATCAAAATGAAGGGGACACAAAAACACATGCCAAGAAAAATAAAAAGGACTCATCTGATGAAAAGATAGAAGAATTGCATTCAATTATTGAACAGAGGAATGACCAATTGCTTCGTCTTCATGCAGAATTTGACAATTACCGGAAGCGTACTTTAAAAGAAAAGATGGAACTGACAAAGTCAGCTGGAGAATCATTGCTTGTGAATATTTTGCCAGTATTAGATGATTTTGAAAGAGCAATCAAGTCTATGGAAGATGCAACAGAAATAGAGCCCGTAAAAGAAGGTGTAAGCCTAATATTTAAGCGCTTCAATGAATTTGTTAAGTCAAATGGGGTTAAAGAAATTGAAGCTTTGGAAAAAGAATTCGACACTGACCTTCACGAAGCTATAACTAAAATACCTTCGCCTAATGAAGAATTAAAGGGAAAAGTTGTTGATGTAATTCAAAAGGGTTACATATTAAATGACAAGGTAATAAGATTTGCAAAAGTTGTAATAGGAGAATAATTTTTAGTTATATGAATAAAAGGGATTACTACGAAGTTTTGGGGGTTTCGAAAAGCTCCAGTCAGGAAGAAATAAAAAAGGCTTACAGGAAAAAAGCAATTCAATATCATCCTGATAAGAATCCTGGTGATAAAGAATCAGAAGAAATGTTTAAAGAAGCTGCTGAAGCTTACGAAGTATTGAGTAATCCCGAGAAAAAACAAAGATATGACCAGTTTGGTCATGCAGGAATGAATGGCTCTTCCGGCTTCAGTGGTCAAAACATGAATATGGATGACATTTTTTCGATGTTTGGAGATATTTTCGGAGGCCATTTTGGAGGTTTTGGAGGTTTTGGAGGCAGTAGTCGCGGCAGATCACAAAGAGTGAATAAAGGACAGAATTTAAGGGTTAAAGTTAAACTCAATCTTGCGGAGGTAGCAAAAGGTGCCGAAAAAAAAATAAAAGTAAAGAAATACGTAAGTTGTAGTTCTTGTGGTGGATCAGGAGCCAAAGACGGTTCTTTTTCTTCTTGTTCAACTTGTCATGGAACAGGTCAGGTTACCAGAGTGTCAAATACATTCTTAGGACAGATGCAAACAACTTCAGTCTGCCCTAATTGCGGAGGAGAAGGTAAGATTATTGTCAACAAATGTCCCAGTTGTTATGGAGAAGGAATCGTTCAGGGAGAAGAAGTAATAACTATTAATATTCCTGCCGGAGTAGCTGAAGGCATGCAGCTTTCGGTAGGAGGAAAAGGGAATGCCGCAAGAAGAGGAGGAGTTAATGGTGATTTAATAGTTCTCATTGAAGAAGAAGAACACAAGGAGTTAATTAGAGATGACAATGACTTAATTTATAATTTATATTTAAATTTTCCTGATATAGCTTTAGGCACAACAGTAGAAATCCCTACAATAGACGGTAAAGTAAAAGTGAAAATTGATTCAGGCACTCAACCTGAAAAAATATTAAGACTTAGGGGCAAGGGATTGCCAGATATTAACGGATATGGAAAGGGAGATATACTTGTAAAAGTACACGTTTGGGTTCCACCACATTTAACTGCAGAAGAAAGAAAAACACTTGAGAAACTGTCTCAGTCAACTAACTTTTCAGGTTCTCCTCAAACAGGACCTAATAAGAAAGATTTTTTTGAGAAAATGCGAGGCATGTTTGATTAGCATCGTTACAATAGGCAATTAATCAGTAAAAGGGAACATCCAATGCCATGCAAACTTTCCCTGAGAATTATATTCTAAAGCAGGGAAAGGTATCTTTATAAAATTCAAACCAACAAATAATCCTTTGAGAAACTTTGAATTTGTTGGTATTTTTTCCCAGTCAATATCAAGAGAAAGCAAGTATTGTCGAGTTCTCTCATATTGTTTTAATTCATGCCCGTGGTAATATGTCTTATTGTCGTAATAACCTAAAACTCCATCCGTACTATACCCCACTGCAATATTTATCCATGGAGGTAAAATATCTTTTAAAAACAGCTTATTTGCATTAATAGAAAGCCAATATGATTGACTGTTATAATCATAGAAGAAACTTTCCCAGGCATTATTGCCAAGCAAACCATATGTATCTCTTGCAATTTGTGATCTGGCATATCCAATTTTATATCTGAAAATTTGTTCGTCAAAAAGTAATTCCTGACCAGCCAATAAAATACATCCAGAAGCATTTGCAATGATATCTCCCCAAGAAAAACCCCAACCTTCATACAATCCATCAAATATTTCAATAGGAGCTTGCATCACAAAACCCAAAGGGGCTCCGTACAATAAAGCTTTATTTTTGCTTACACCAGCTTTTCTTAACCACTGATAAGCCAGATAGCTTTCTCCATATGCAGCAAATGAATGTCCAAATTTATCCATCTGAAGATAAGCCTTATTATCGTTATAAAACTGGAAGGGAACTCTTTCACTATCTTTATACCAAACAAACTGCAGATATGACATTCCTGCAGCATAAGCTACACTTTCAGTAACAATAGCTGTAGTCAACATTTTTTTATTGATTGGTTGATGAACTACTGTATCAGTTAATTGTTGTGAGTAAATATTATTTAAAGACAATACAAAACTCAAGGTTAAAAGCAGCTTGATTTTCATAGAGGAATAATTAGTAACTCAAATATAAACAATTATTAATTAAATTATTAATTGCTCCTCCATATAAAAGTTAACAATTATTGTCGATATATAAAATTAAAGAACCTCCCCAATAATTCACTTCCTATAAAATGAAGGGACAAGAATAATTAAAAAAGACATAATTTCAAGTCTACCTAAAATCATGTTAAATGAGAGATAAAGCTTTCCAAAAGAAGAGATATGTGAGAAGTTGTCAATTGCGCCTACTTGATTAAAACCGGGACCAATACCTCCGAGTGTTGTTGTTACGGCACCACATGCTGAAACTTTATCCAAACCACAAAGTATTAAAATAAATGACCCAATAACAATAGTCGAATAATAAATAAAAATATAAGATATTATACCTGTTGAAACCTCCGGAGAATATGATTGCCCATTATATTTAGGAATATAAACTGAATTTGGGTTAAGTGTTTTTAATATATAACTTTTGAGTTTTTTAAAAGCAATGACATATCTGGCCACTTTTATTCCACCTCCCGTTGAACCTACACATGCGCCAACAAGCATTATAAGAAAAAGTACCCATTGGGAGGAATGCGGCCATAATTCATAATCAGATGATACAAATCCTGTGGCAGTAATCAATGATGAAACCTGGAATAAAGCATCTCTGAAAGATTTTTCCCAAGTTATGCTAAATGTACTTTTATTGATGAATGTAATTACCAGACTTGAAACCAGAATTATTAATAAATAAGCCTTCATTTCTTCATTTGAGAAAACTTTTTTAAATCTTCCGTGAACAAATAAATAATGAAGAGCAAAATTCATTCCCGATAAAGTCATGAACGTTATGACTATATATTGAATTAGTGGTGAATAGTTTATCATGCTGCTATTCTTGGTTCCAAATCCTCCTGTAGCAATTGTCGCAAAAGAATGGCATACAGAATCAAAAAAGTCCATGCCGGCCAATGTCATTAATACAATTTGCAATATTGTCAAAATCAAATAAATGAACCACATTCTTTTGGCGACATCTATTGTTCTTGACTTTATCTTCTCAGAATTGAAAAATGAACCTTCGGCCATCATTAAATGTTGACCACCAACTTTGAAATAAGGTAAAAAAGCAATCACAAGCACTATTATACCCATTCCCCCAATCCAATGAGTCTCAGCTCTCCATAATAATATTGATTTGGGGATTATTTCAATGTCTTTCAAAATGGATGCTCCCGTTGTAGTAAATCCAGAAACAGTTTCAAAAAAAGCATCAACAAAACCAGGTATGGAACCAGATAAAAGATATGGCAGGGAACCAAATAAAGAAATTGTAATCCAAGTTAAAACTACAGAGAAGAATGTGTCTTTGACTGAGTATTCAGCAACATTCCTCCTTGTTAATAAAAACCCTAAAATCCCTGATATAAAAGTTATAAGAAAAGATCTAATTAATGAATTTAGCGTTGCTTCATGATAATACCAACATACGGGTATACAACTGAAAATAAATAAACTTTCAAATACCAAGCTGATTGAAATAATGTGAATTACATTTCTTAAATTAACCTTATTCATACAACAACATTATGTCGTTCTAATCCTTCATTTTCGGACATGAATATAAACCTATTAGAAATTTCAAAGCAAAAGTAAACGATAAAATTAAATCCTTTTGCATATTTCAATAGGATTTAATAAAAATTCACCTTAAAGTGAGTTTTATTAAAATAATATAGCCCTATTCTACTTTTTAAAGAAAGAGGGAATAATTAGCACAAAAAAAGAAAGCAATTCTAATCGGCCAATAATCATATTTAACGACAAATAATATTTCCCAAAAACAGAAATATTGTAGTAATTATCAATAGCTCCAACTTCAAAGAATCCTGGTCCTGTACATGTAATTGTTGCAATAACTGCACCTGCAGCTGATTTAATTTCCATTCCGGAAATTGTCATAACAATTGTGCCTAAGAATATTGACGCAATAAAAATAAAAATAAAAATTATTACACTGGTTGTAGTTTCAATTGAAATTGATTGACCGTTTAACTTAACTGAATGAATTGAATTTGGTCGTAAAATCTTATATATAAATTGCTTTAAAGTTTTAAGGGCTACTAATATTCTAGCTACTTTTATACCTCCTGCTGTAGAGCCGGTTGAAGAACCAATTATCATTACAACAAGCAATACCCATTGTGTTGCTTGGGGCCACAATTCATAATCAGAAGTTATATATCCGGTTGTTGTAATAATTGAAGCAACCTGAAATAAAGAATCTCTTATTGAATTTTCCCAATTATAATCAAAATTGAATTTTAAAATTAACGCGATTATTAATGCCGCAAAAGATATTATCAATATAAAAAATCTTAATTCTTCATTGGTTAAAATTTTTTTTATTTTTCCATGAATAAGCAGATAATATAGTGAAAAATTGACTCCACCTGAAATCATAAAAAATATAAGAATATATTGAATTAATGGAGAATACCCCATAATGCTATTATTTTTTGTACTAAAACCACCAGTAGCAATAGTTCCAAAAGAATGGCATACAGAATCAAATAAATCCATGCCTGCTATTGTAAGAAGAACAATTTCTATTACCGTTAAAGAAATATAAATAAGCCACATTCTTTTGGCAACGTCAATTGATCTTGATTTAATTTTTTCAGAATTTACAAAAGAACCTTCGGCCATCATCATATGCTGCCCCCCAGCCTTAGATAATGGTAAAAAAACAATTATCAGCATAATAATTCCCATACCTCCTAATAAATGCGTTTCTGAACGCCAAAACAAAACGGATTTAGGCAAGCTCTCTATATCTTTTAGAACAGTGGCTCCAGTTGTTGAAAAACCTGATGCTGCTTCAAAAAAGGCATCATGAAATTCAGGGATCGAACCCGTAAAAACAAAAGGCAAGGCTCCATAAACAGAAATTAAAATCCATGTTAAAACAACTGAAGCATAAGTATCTTTCAATGAGTGTTCCGAGATGTTTTTTCTTGTGGCTATAAATCCAACTATACCAGAAAAAAAAGTCACTAAAAATGAGTAAAACAATGAAATAACCTCTGATTCTTTATGATATAAGGCAATAGGAATTGAGGTAACCATAAAAAAGCTCTCAACAATAATACTTATTGAAACAATATTGACTACATGACTTATATTTACCTTATTCATAAAATCTTTAATGATTGCTTTTCCAAATTATCACAATTATTTACTATTCATAAATTAAAAGACAATATATTCATTTTTTTATTTGT
>CAYXJA010000010.1:7461-20492 GCA_964465425.1 uncultured Prolixibacteraceae bacterium
GGATCATGTCCTGCATTAACCTTAACCGGACCATTCTGATGTTCATATTTCTTTACATTATCTTGTAAAGCAATTAATAAACGTTTGGCATGCTCTGGAGTAAGGATAATTCTTGATTTAACTCCTGCTTTAGGAATTCCAGGCATAACCCTGATGAAATCAATAATAAACTCAGTTGAAGAGTGAGTTATAATAGCTAAATTGGAATAAATTCCCTGAGCAATTTCATCACTTAACTCAATGTTCAATTGATTAGAATTTTGTTTAGACTGATCTTCCATAATTATTCATTATCATCATCATCAAAATCAAAATTTCTTTGATCTATTAATCTATCGTATTCATCTTTTGATCCCACTACAAGATTCTTATACTCTTTTTGACCTGTGCCGGCAGGAATTAAATGCCCACAAATAACATTTTCCTTAAGTCCGTTCAGTTCATCAATCTTACCATTAATAGCTGCTTCATTTAAAACCTTTGTTGTTTCCTGGAATGATGCAGCAGACATCCAACTTTTAGTTTGAAGTGCAGCTCTTGTTATACCTTGCAGTATCTGACTTGATGTTGCCGGAACAGCGTCTCTGGCTTCAACAAGTTTTTTATCTCGCCTTCTTAATTGTGAGTTTTCATCTCTTAAGCGACGGGCTGTAACAATCTGACCTTCTCTGAATGTTTCACTTTCACCTCTCTCTGTAACAACCTTTTTCGCGAATATCCAATCATTTTCTGCAAGAAAATCCAGCTTGTCAACTACTTGTTTTTCAAGGAATCTGGTATCTCCCGGATCGTCGATTTCAACTTTCCGCATCATTTGACGAACAATAACTTCAAAGTGTTTATCATTAATTTTCACACCCTGCATTCGGTACACATCCTGAACCTCGTCAACTATATATTCCTGAACAGCAGTAGGTCCTTTTATCGCAAGAATATCACCCGGGGTTATTGCTCCGTCTGATAATGGAGTACCTGCTCTGATATAGTCGTTTTCCTGTACCAATATTTGCCGTGAGAGAGGAACAAGATATTTTTTGACATCTCCTGTTCTTGAAGTCACAATTATTTCACGGTTACCTCTTTTTATCTTGCCTAATGACACTTCTCCATCAATTTCTGAAACAACAGCAGGGTTAGACGGATTTCTTGCTTCAAATAACTCTGTTACTCGAGGCAAACCTCCGGTTATATCACCTGCTTTTCCAGAAGCACGAGGAATCTTTACAAGAATATCCCCTGAAACAACTTTCTGTCCATTTTCAACAGATAAGTGACCTCCAACCGGTAAATTATATGATCTGATTAATTCACCTCTTTCATCTAAGATCCTCAGTGAAGGGTTCTTAGTTTTATCACGGGTTTCAATTATAACTTTTTCCTTATAACCAGTCTGTTCATCAGATTCTTCTCGATAAGTAACCCCATCAATAAGACTATCAAATTCGACTTTACCGTTATATTCAGAAATAATTACACCATTATATGGGTCCCATTCGCAGATTAACTGATCTTTAGTTATCTCTTGTCCATTTTTAATGAAAAGCTTGGAACCATAAGGAATACTGTGTGTAGTTACTGTAATTCCTGTATTCTTATCAATTATCCTCAATTCAGCCAAACGGCTTACAACAACATCCACCTTTGAACCATCGTCACCAGTGTATTCTACAATTCTTAATTCTTCAATTTCAGCAATACCATTATATCTTGAAACTATTGTTGATTGTGAAGAAATATTACCTGCGATACCTCCCACGTGGAATGTTCTAAGAGTAAGCTGAGTACCAGGCTCTCCAATGGACTGAGCAGCAATTACGCCAACAGCTTCTCCTCTTTGTACCATTCTGCCATTCGCAAGATTACGTCCATAACATTTGGCACATACTCCAACATTCGATTCACATGTCAATACAGAGCGGATTTCAACCCTTTCTATAGGTGAATTCTCAATTTTTTTAGCAACTTCTTCTGAGATTTCATCTCCTGAACGTACCAATAATTCACCTGTTTGAGGATGGAAAATATCATGTACAGATGTTCTACCGAGAATTCTATCGTATAATGAGGCTACTACTTCTTCATTTTTCTTAACAGCAGTTGCAACTAGTCCTCTTAAAGTTCCGCAATCCTTTTCAGAAATAATTACATCCTGAGCTACATCAACGAGCCTTCTTGTTAAATAACCGGCGTCAGCTGTTTTTAGTGCAGTATCTGCCAAACCCTTACGAGCACCGTGAGTAGAAATAAAGTACTCAAGAACTGATAATCCTTCTTTAAAGTTAGCAAGAATTGGGTTTTCAATAATCTGAGCTGAAGTAGCACCGGACTTTTGAGGCTTTGCCATCAGTCCCCTCATTCCGCAAAGCTGACGAATCTGTTCTTTAGAACCACGAGCTCCGGAATCCAACATCATGTATACCGGATTAAATCCCTGTCTGTCACTACTTAAAGTTTTCATAACAGACTGAGTCAACTTAGCATTTACATGGGTCCATGTATCAATTACCTGATTATACCTTTCTGTATTGGTAATGAAACCCATGTTATAATTTGCCATTACTTCTTCTATTTCGTCATAACCTTCCTGAACCATTTCTGTTTTATCATCAGGAATGATAACATCGTACAAGTTAAAGGATAACCCTCCACGATATGCCATCTTATATCCAAGATTTTTAATATCATCGAGGAATTTTGCTGTAATTGCGTTATCTGTTTTACTTAAAATCAAAGAAATAATTTCTCTTAAAGCTTTTTTTGTTGCAAGCTGGTTGATAAAACCTACTTCTTTAGGAACATATTGATTGAACAAAATCCGACCTATTGTTGTTTCGATTGTCCTGCAAACAAAATTTTCATTTTCATCTATATCATCTACCTTACATTTTACGATTGCATGCATTTCAACAATGCCTTCATTAAATGCAATAATAGCTTCTTCCGGCGAATAGAATCTTAATCCTTCTCCCCTAGCACCTGCTCTTGGTTTTGTCATGTAATACAATCCTAACACCATGTCTTGTGATGGAACAGTTATAGGTGCTCCATTAGACGGGTTTAAAAGATTATGCGATGACAGCATTAAAAGTTGAGCTTCAAGAATGGCAGCATTTCCTAATGGGAGATTAACGGCCATCTGGTCACCATCAAAGTCAGCGTTAAAACCTGTACATACCAGAGGATGTAACTGTATAGCCTTACCTTCAATCAACTTAGGCTGAAATGACTGAATTGACAAACGATGCAATGTAGGTGCACGGTTTAACAATACAGGATGGCCTTTCATTACATTTTCAAGTATATCCCATACAACAGGATCTTTGCGATCAACTATCTTCTTTGCAGATTTTACTGTCTTGACAATTCCTCTTTCAATTAGCTTTCTAATTATAAAAGGTTTGTATAATTCTGCTGCCATACCCTTCGGAATTCCACATTCATGCAATTGAAGGCTAGGTCCAACTACAATTACTGAACGTGCAGAATAATCAACACGCTTGCCTAACAAGTTTTGACGGAAACGACCTTGTTTACCTTTCAAACTATCACTTAATGACTTAAGCGCCCTGTTATTCTCTGTTTTAACTGCGTTTGATTTTCTTGAATTATCGAATAATGAATCAACAGCTTCCTGTAACATTCTCTTTTCATTTCTTAAGATAACTTCAGGTGCTTTGATTTCAATTAATCTCTTTAATCGATTATTTCTTATTATTACTCTTCTGTACAAATCATTCAAGTCAGAAGTGGCAAATCTACCTCCATCCAAAGGTACAAGAGGACGTAAATCAGGTGGAATTACCGGAACAACTTTTACAATCATCCATTCCGGACGATTCAATTGTGTGCTGCCCCTGAAAGCCTCAACAACCTGAAGTCTCTTGAGAGCTTCGTTCTTTCTTTGCTGAGAAGTTTCAGTACTAGCTTTATGCCTCAAATCATATGAAAGCTCATCCAAATCAATTCTCTCAAGAAGCTTGTATAAACCTTCAGCTCCCATCTCTGCAATAAACTTATCAGGATGATCATCATCAAGCAATTGATTTTCTTTCGGTAAACTATCGAGGATATCAATATATTCTTCTTCTGTTAGAAAATCTAAATAATTTATTCCTTCCCTTTGTTTAACTCCCGGATTAATAACCACATAACGTTCGTAGTAGATTATTGAATCTAACTTTTTAGTAGGTAATCCGAGAAGATATCCAATTTTATTGGGAAGTGATTTAAAGTACCAAATGTGAGCAACAGGAACTACAAGTGAGATATGTCCCATTCTTTCTCTTCTAACTTTCTTTTCAGTTACTTCAACTCCACATCGATCACATACAATACCGCGATATCTAATCCTTTTATATTTACCACAATGACATTCATAATCCTTAACAGGACCGAAAATTCTTTCACAAAATAATCCGTCACGCTCAGGTTTATATGTCCTGTAGTTAATCGTTTCAGGCTTTAAGACTTCTCCATGTGAACGTTCTAAAACTTCTTCTGGAGATGCCAAGCTGATAGAGATTTTGCTAAAGCTACTCTTTACTTTATTTTCTCTTCTGAAAGCCATTTATTTATTTTTAATCGATTTCAAATTATTCCATATTAACACTCAAACCTAAACCACGAAGTTCATGTAAAAGAACGTTCAAAGACTCAGGTATTCCAGGTTGAGGCATTGGGTCTCCTTTAACTATTGCTTCATAAGCTTTAGCACGGCCGATAACATCATCAGATTTTACAGTTAAAATCTCCTGTAAAATATGTGAAGCTCCAAAAGCTTCCAAAGCCCATACTTCCATTTCACCAAAACGCTGTCCGCCAAACTGAGCTTTACCTCCTAAAGGCTGTTGCGTAATTAATGAGTATGGTCCTATCGAACGGGCATGCATTTTATCTTCAACCATGTGACCAAGTTTCAACATATAAATTACACCTACTGTTGCAGGCTGATCAAATGGTTCCCCTGATTCACCATCACGTAAAACAGTACGACCAAATGGTGGTACACCTGCTTTGTCGGTATATTCATTTATCTGATCAAGCGTAGCTCCGTCAAAGATTGGAGTAGCAAATTTAACTCCTAGTTCTTTTCCTGCCCAGCCTAATACAGTCTCGTATATCTGGCCTAAGTTCATACGTGAAGGCACTCCCAAAGGATTAAGAACAATGTCTACAGGTTTTCCGTTTTCAAGGAATGGCATATCTTCATCCCTTACAATTCTGGACACAATACCTTTGTTACCATGTCGGCCTGCCATCTTATCCCCAATTTGGAGTTTTCTTTTCTTCGCAATATAAACTTTAGCTAATTGAATTATTCCTGCAGGAAGTTCATCTCCAATCGTTACATTGTATCTTTCTCGACGTGCAACTGCTTCATGTTCCTTATACTTAACAACAAAATTGTTTATTAGATCATGAATCATGTCGTTCTTATCTTTGTCAGTAGTCCATTTATTTGGATTTATAACAAGATAATCTATTTCTTGCAGTTGCTTGAGTGCAAACTTCACACCTTTACCAATAACTTCACCACCGTAATAATCTCGGACACCTTGAGATGTCTTTCCATTTATTATCTGGAAAAGTCTATCTTCCAAATCTGCACGAAGCACTTCAATCTGGCGATTAAATGTTTCATCTATTTGTTCAAGTAAAGGTTTAGATGAAGAACGCCCCTTTTTATCCTTAATAACGCGGGAAAATAATTTTTTCCCAACTACAACACCACTCAATGATGGAGTAGCCTTTAAAGATGCATCTTTAACGTCTCCGGCTTTGTCTCCGAAGATTGCTCTCAACAATTTTTCTTCAGGAGAAGGATCAGATTCTCCCTTAGGCGTAATCTTTCCTATTAATATATCACCAGGTTTAACGTTTGCTCCAATGCGTATTAATCCGTTTTCATCAAGATTTTTGGTAGCTTCTTCACTTACATTCGGAATGTCAGAAGTAAATTCTTCCATCCCTCTCTTTGTTTCTCTTACTTCAAGAGAATACTCGTCTATATGAACTGAAGTGAATATATCTTCTCTTACTATTTTTTCAGAAATTACAATAGCATCTTCATAATTATAACCTTGCCAAGGCATAAATGCAACCATCAGATTTCTTCCTAAAGCTAAATCTCCTCCTTGAGTAGCATAACCTTCCGTAAGAATCTGTTTTGGTTCAACTCTTTGTCCTCTTCTTACAATTGGACTCAAAGTGATGCTTGTACCCTGATTTGTTTTATCATATTTGGGAAGCTTATATGTTTTGAAATCTGGTTCAAAACTTACAAACCTCTGTTCATCAGTCCTGTCGTATTTGATAATTATCTCATTTGCATCAACATAATCAACAACTCCATATCCCTCGGCAGTAATATGAACTCTTGAATCTGTTACAACCCTTGTTTCAAGACCTGTTCCAACAATCGGAGCCTCAGGCTTAACTAATGGTACAGCCTGACGCATCATGTTAGAACCCATAAGTGCCCTGTTTGCATCATCATGCTCAAGAAAGGTAATCAAAGAAGCTGCAATTGATGCTATCTGATTCGGACCAACGTCCATTAATTGAACATCGGTTGCATCTGAAAGAGGATAATCACCTTCTTTTCTTGTTTTTACCTTTGGATTGATAAAATAGCCATTATCATCCAGAATAGCATTTGCCTGCGCTATTACTTGTCCTTCTTCTTCTTCTGCAGTTAGATAAACAACTCCTTCATCAGTTAAGTCAACTTGTCCGTTTTCTACCTTCCGGTATGGAGTTGAAATAAAACCTAAATCAGTAATTTTTGCATAAACACACAATGAAGAAATCAAACCAATATTTGGTCCTTCAGGAGTTTCAATAGGGCAAAGCCTTCCATAGTGAGTAAAGTGAACGTCTCGAACCTCAAATCCGGCCCTTTCTCTGGAAAGACCTCCAGGCCCGAGGGCAGACATACGTCTTTTATGTGTCATCTCAGCCAATGGATTTGTTTGATCCATAAACTGCGATAAAGCATTTGTTCCAAAAAATGAATTAATTACAGATGAAAGAGTTTTTGAATTTATAAGATCAATAGGAGTAAACACCTCATTGTCTCTAACATTCATCCTTTCTCTGATTGTTCTTGCCATTCTGGCCAATCCTATACCAAACTGATTGAACATTTGCTCACCAACTGTTCTAACCCTTCTGTTTGATAAGTGGTCAATATCGTCAACATCAGTTTTGGAATTAACCAACTGAATCAAATACTTTATAATAGCAATTATATCTTCGTTGGTTAGTATCCTTGTATCAATATCGATACTTAAATTTAATTTTTTGTTAATCCTGTAACGACCAACATTTCCTAAATCATATCTTTTATCTGAAAAGAAAAGATTTTCAATTACTTCTCTTGCTGTAGATTCATCAGGCGGTTCAGCATTTCTTAACTGCCTGTATATGTGCAATACAGCTTCCTTTTCAGAGTTACACGGATCTTTTTGAAGAGTGTTATATATAATCGCATAATCCTGAAGATTAGCGTCATCTTTATGCAATAATATAGTTTTAGCTCCTGAATCAACAATTAAGTCGACATGATCATTTTCAATAACTGTTTCACGATCGATGATAACTTCATTACGCTCAATTGAAACAACTTCACCTGTATCTTCGTCAACAAAATCTTCAACCCAGGTTTTCAAAACACGGGCAGCTAATTTGCGTCCTATTAATTTTTTAAGTCCAGCTTTAGAAACTTTAATCTCATCTGCCAAGCCGAAAATTTCCAGAATATCTTTATCTCCTTCGTAACCAATAGCTCGGAGCAATGTAGTTACCGGTAATTTTTTCTTTCTGTCGATGTATGCATACATGACATTGTTTATGTCTGTTGCAAACTCAATCCATGACCCTTTGAATGGTATTATTCTGGCAGAGTATAATTTAGTCCCATTAGCATGCATGCTTTGTCCGAAAAATACACCCGGAGAACGGTGCAGCTGTGATACTATAACTCTTTCAGCACCATTAATAACAAAGGTTCCTCTCTCAGTCATATAAGGAATTGTTCCAAGATATACATCTTGTACAACTGTATCAAAATCTTCGTGTTCAGGATCTGTACAGTACAATTTCATCTTGGCTTTCAGGGGCACACTAAAAGTAAGTCCCCTCTCAATACATTCTGTTATTGAGTATCTAGGAGGATCAATATAATAATCAATAAATTCAAGTACGAAGTTATTACGCGTATCAGATATTGGAAAGTTTTCTATAAAAACTTTATATAATCCCTCTTCTTTTCTCATTTCAGGAGTTGATCCTAACTGGAAAAACTCAATGAATGACTTAATTTGAATCTCAAGAAAATCGGGATATTCGAATGTGTTTTTCGTTGTTGAAAAACTAATTCTTTGATTTACAGTGTTCAAAGACATTTATATGATGTATTTATTGAACTTAAAATATAAAACACAAAAAGGCTTAATCCCGATATACATCGGGACTAAACCATTGCAACCCTGTTGGGTTGTAGACCTTATTTAAGTTCAACTTCAGCTCCTGCTTCAATTAATTGTGCTTTAAGAGCCTCAGCCTCTTCTTTAGAAACTTTTTCCTTGATCGCCTTTGGAGCAGCATCAACTACTTCTTTAGCCTCTTTAAGACCAAGACCTGTGAGTTCTTTAACTAATTTTACAATTGCTAATTTTGACTGACCGGCTGATGTAAGAATTACATCAAACTCAGTTTGAACTGCTTCTTCTGCAGGTTCTGCACTGGCAGCAGGGCCAGCGACTGCAACTGCTGCTGCAGCTGGTTCAATACCATATTCACTTTTTAAAATTCCTGCTAATTCGTTTACTTCCTTAACAGTAAGGTTTACTAATTCTTCTGCAAGTTTTTTTAAATCTGCCATTGTAACAACGATTTAAAATGTTATAAAATATTTATTACTATTTCTCTGATAAAGTTTTGAGAATCCCGACAATCTTTTGTCCTCCACCTCCTTGTAAGGCAGATATAACATTTTTCGCCGGTGATTGAAGAAGGCCGATAACTTCGCCGATGAGTTCGTTCTTTGATTTGAGATTAGCAAGAACTTCAAGCTGATTCTCTCCTACATAGACTGACTCCTCAACATAAGCAGCTTTTAATAAAGGTCTGTTCAGGCTTTTGTTTTTCTTGCGAAAATCCTGAATTAACCTTGCAGGTACATTACCTGAATCGCTGAACATCAATGATGTGTTACCTTCCAGAACGCTAAAGAGCTCTGATGCTTCCTTATTTGAAGCTTCAATTGCTCTTTTTAATAGTGTATTCTTAACTACAATCAGTTTTACTTCCTTTTGAAAACATGCCCGACGTAAATCACTAGTCGAAGATGCATTCAAATTTGAAATGTCTGCCAGGTAAAAATGATTGTATGAATTGATCTCCTGCGTGAGGTTATCGATAATTGTTTGTTTTTCTGATCTCTTCATAATTCGAAATTAATCCTGTGCAGTTTTCGGTTCTACTTGAATCCCCGGGCTCATTGTACTTGACAAGTAAATACTTTTAATATAAGTACCTTTTGCTGCCGATGGTTTCAGTTTTACAATAGTGCCAATAAATTCTTTAATATTGTCTATTAGTTTTTCGGGCTCAAATGAAACCTTACCTACTGATGTATGTACAATACCATATTTATCAACCTTAAAATCAATCTTCCCTTGCTTGATTTCCTTTACAGCTTTACCAACTTCCATAGTTACAGTACCGCTTTTAGGATTTGGCATTAAACCACGAGGACCAAGAATACGACCCAAAGGACCTAATTTACCCATAATCGGTGGCATTGTAATAATGACATCAACATCGGTCCATCCTCCTTTGATCTTTTCAAGGTAATCATCCAATCCTACGAAATCAGCTCCTGCATCTTTAACTTCCTGTTCTTTATCAGGAGTTACCAAGGCAAGTACTCTAACTTCTTTTCCTGTACCATGTGGCAATGAAACAACGCCACGAACCATTTGGTTGGCTTTACGGGGATCAACTCCTAAACGCACGTCAATATCGACTGAAGAATCAAACTTGGTTGTGGAAATTTCCTTAACCAATTTAGATGCTTCGGTAAGCGAATATAGTTTCCCCGGCTCAAGTTTTTCTAAAGCAAGTTTTCTATTTTTAGTAATTCTAGCCATTTTAACCAATATTTAAAAGTTAATTAAATGGAGAATCACCTGTGATAGTAATCCCCATACTACGGGCAGTACCAGCAACCATTCTCATTGCAGATTCTAAAGTAAAGCAGTTTAAGTCCGACATCTTAATCTGTGCAATTTCTTCAACCTGTTTCCAGGAAATAGAACCCACTTTCTTAACATGAGGTTCAGCAGAACCACTTTTTACTTTAGCTGTTTCGAGAACTTGAATAGCCACAGGTGGTTGTTTTACAATAAAGTCAAACGACTTGTCTGCAAAAACAGTTATGACTACCGGAAGCACTTTACCTGCCAACTCTTGCGTGCGGGCATTAAATTGCTTGCAGAACTGCATAATGTTTACACCTTTTGACCCCAATGCTGGTCCAACCGGAGGTGATGGATTTGCCGCACCACCTTTAATTTGGAGTTTAATAATTCCAGCAATTTCTTTAGCCATAACAAAATATTAATTTTTGTTGTTTTACTCCTTTTCGACTTGCATAAATCCAAGTTCCAAAGGTGTTTTACGACCGAATATTTTAACCATTACTTTCAATTTCTTCTTTTCTTCATTTACCTCTTCGATAATTCCGTTGAATCCATTGAATGGCCCATCGATCACTTTAATTGTTTCACCTACTACAAATGGAATTGTAAGTTCTTCATCGCTAGCTGAGAGTTCATCCACTTTCCCAAGTATGCGATTGACTTCTGATTGACGCATAGGTACTGGTTCCCCACCCTTTGTGTCTCCTAAAAATCCAATCACATTCGTAACATTTCTGAGAATGTGGGCCACCTCACCTACCAATGCAGCTTCAACTAAAAGATAACCGGGGAAAAAGTTACGCTCTTTGCTGATCTTCTTACCGTTTCGGATTTGATATACTTTTTCAGTAGGGATCAAAACCTGAGAAACATATTCCTGGAGCCCGGCAGATGATATCTCACCTTCGATATATTCTTTAGCTTTTTTTTCTTTTCCCCCAATGGTTCTAAGAACATACCATTTTTTTTGGATCTCGCTCATTACTGCCCTCCGGTAGATTAATAGAATAGACTGTAAATAAATTCAAGCAGATGTTCGAATACGAAATCTACTACGAATATCACCAGTGCAATTATGATGGAAGCAATCATAACTATTGTTGCGCTACTTTGTAGTTCTTTCCATGTTGGCCACGATACTTTGTGTACCAATTCAGTATAAGAATCCTGAATATAAGTTTTGATTTTCATCATACATTTTTTTTGTTGAACGGATGGTAAGAGTTGAACTTACATTTATCTCCCAACTTGAGTTCATCCGTAAAAAATAGTTCCGGAATATACCGGAACTATTTTCTAAAATATTATGCTAATATCTCTATAACCTGACCAGCACCTACTGTACGTCCACCTTCGCGAATTGCAAACTGAAGACCTACGTTTAATGCTACAGGATAGATTAATTCTACTACAATCTCGATGTTATCACCCGGCATAACCATCTCACGTCCTTCAGGTAAACGAATTTCACCTGTTACGTCAAGAGTACGTAAATAGAACTGTGGACGATATTTGTTGTGGAATGGAGTGTGTCTTCCACCTTCTTCTTTCTTCAAAACATAAACCTGTGCTTTGAATGTTGTATGCGGAGTAATTGAACCCGGTTTTGCTAAAATCTGTCCTCTCTTGATTTCTTTCTTGTCAACACCACGAAGCAATAAACCTACGTTATCTCCTGCCTGTCCATCATCAAGAATCTTACGGAACATTTCAACACCTGTACATACAGTCTTACGACCTTCTGCACCTAAACCAATCAACTGAAGTTCATCACCTGTATGAATAACTCCTGTTTCGATACGACCTGTAGCAACTGTACCACGACCAGTGATTGAGAATACATCTTCAACAGGCATAAGGAATGGTTTGTCTTTATCACGCGGTGGCAGTGGAATCCAAGTGTCACAAGCATCCATAAGTTCGATTACTTTTTCTTCCCATTGTGGTTCACCATTCAATGCACCAAGAGCAGAACCCTGAATACATGGAGTATTGTCACCATCAAATTTATAGAAAGTTAAAAGATCACGAATTTCCATTTCTACAAGCTCGAGAATTTCCGGATCATCAACCATATCAACCTTGTTCATGAAAACAACAAGCCTAGGAACGTTTACCTGGCGAGCTAAAAGAATGTGTTCACGAGTCTGTGGCATAGGACCATCTGTTGCAGCTACAACGATGATAGCTCCGTCCATCTGAGCAGCACCAGTAACCATGTTCTTAACATAGTCAGCGTGTCCCGGACAGTCAACGTGTGCATAGTGACGTGTTGGTGTTTCATATTCTACGTGAGCAGTATTAATAGTAATACCTCTTTCTTTTTCTTCAGGAGCATTGTCAATCTGATCGAAAGTCTTTACTTCGCAATAACCTTTCTTAGCCAATACCATTGTAATAGCAGCGGTAAGGGTTGTTTTACCATGGTCAACGTGACCTATAGTCCCGATATTTACATGTTCTTTATTCCTAACAAATGTCTGTTTTGCCATAACTAAAATATTAGATAACGTTAACTAATTTATTTTTTTATATTTTATATTTTCATTCATTCTGAGCCGATGACGAGAATTGAACTCGTGACCTCTTCCTTACCAAGGAAGCGCTCTACCCCTGAGCTACATCGGCAATTCAGGGCAATCCTCGTTTTCACTATAAATGAGCGGGAGACGGGATTCAAACCCGCGACCCTTAGCTTGGAAGGCTAATGCTCTATCGACTGAGCTACTCCCGCAATCGATTAATAAATTATTACTTATTAATCAAAAAAAGTGGGGAGAGCAGGATTCGAACCTACGAAGGCGTTGCCAATAGATTTACAGTCTA
>CAYXJA010000011.1:0-5029 GCA_964465425.1 uncultured Prolixibacteraceae bacterium
AAATTTCTACTGATTGTATTTCGCTTCCCATAACAGTAATCATGTTAGTTGCAGGATTTGGATATACTCTTGCAGCTTTTACTGAAATACTATTTGAAGAAGTTACGTTTTCATATGTTTGTGTCTGAGCTTTTGCATCAGGAATAGTAAATTCTCTGTCAGGACCAACTAAACACCAGTTTCCTTTTGAGTCATTAATACCCCATTTCCATGTATTTGCGCCCTTGTCAACGATAAGATCAACAGTTACAGACCAAATATGGTCACCTGCAGTTGCATCACCGTGAGTTCCGTCATCATAGAATTTAGCAAGTTCAGCTCCGCCATCCCATGAAGAATCATATTCACCTGATGCTTTTTTCCAGCTGCCCTTAAGAGCAAAACCAGTACTTGTTGCAAGTTTTGAATCATCAACAATGAAAGTAACAGGAGCTGCGTGAACCAAAGTAACTTTTCCTAACCACATAATATCACCTGCAACAGCTGACCAGCCTGTTGTTTCCTGTCCTGCGAACTGGAATGCACCTGCTTTTGCTTTAGCAGCAATGTTAACTCTGTAGTCAATAAAATCAGCACTACTTGCCTGACCTGCAGCACCAATTTCAGTTGCATAATCAGTTGTAGCAAGTTTTAGGAATGTATTGATTTTTGCAAGTTCAAATCCTGATGATTTAACCTGATATTTGGCTTTAGTAGTAAAGTATTTAGCACTTGCAGGAACGTTAACAGGATATAATGAAACAGCTGAATTCCAACCATTAAGAGTTGCTTTAAGATATTTAACACCGTCAATTTCAACTATGCTCATATCAGCAGGAAGTTCTGCAGCATCATAAGTAGCAGGATCAAATACTACGTCAGGATCAACTTTATATGAAAGAACTTTGCCTACCCAAAGAGTGTCCCCTGCAACTGCGCCCCAGCTGGAAGTTTGCTGGCCAAAGAACTGTACCTGATGTGCAAATTTCATTCCTTCAGGAACTTTTCCAGATGATTTAACAAACTGACCGGAAGGATTAGATTGAGTTATACCAGTTACGAAATCTACCAGAAGACTTGGATCCCATGATGCTGGTGTTTCATTAACTGTATCGATAAGCTGTACAGCTGCATTAATCTGTGATGCAGTATATTCAGTTTGCCCAATTGTATATTTAAAGTTTGCAAAAGCAGATTTGCCACTAACACTGAATGCAGGAACATTAAGAGTTGAATTCCAACCATTAACAACTACCTGAAGTAATTTTTTACCATCTACTTCAATTATTTCCATTCCTTCAGCAAGATCAGCAGGATCATAAGTTGCCGGGTCGAAAATCACGTTAGGATCAGCAACATAAGCACGAACTTTTCCTACCCATAGAGTATCACCTACAACTGCGCCCCAGCTGGAAGTTTGTTGTCCAAAGAACTGTACCTGATGTGCATTCTTCATTCCAGCAGGAACCTTTCCAGATGAATATATAAACTGACCTGAAGGATTAGATTGAGTTATACCTGTTACGAAATCTACCAGAAGACTTGGGTCCCATGATGCTGGTGTTTCAATAACTGTATCGATAAGCTGTACAGCAGCATTAATCTGTGATGCTGTATATTCAGTTTGCCCAATTGTATATTTGAAGTTTGCATAAGCAGTTTTGCCATCAACATTGAATGCAGGAACATTAAGAATTGAATTCCATCCATTAACTACTACCTGAAGCATTTTCTTACCACCAACTTCAATTACTTCCATTCCTTCAGCAAGAGCATCAGGATCATAAGTTGCAGGGTCGAAAATAACGTTTGGTTCAGCTTTATATGCACGAACTTTACCTACCAATAAAGTATCGCCTACAACTGCACCCCAGGTGGCAGTTTGTTGTCCAAAGAACTGAACCTGATGAGCTAATTTAGATGTAGGAGCAGCGTTTGCTGATGTCATAACAATTTGTCCAGAAGGATTTGACTGCATAAGACCTGTAGTTGTAGTTGTCGGATTTGGATCCCATGAAACTGTCATCTTGTTGACTGTATCCATAATTTGAACTCCGGCATTTATTTGTGATGCAGTATATTCAGTTTGAGCTACAACATATTTGAATTCAGCATAAGCTGTCATGCCAGGTTCAAAAACAAATTCAGGTACATTAAGGATTGAATTCCATCCGTTAACTACTACCTGTAACCATTTTCTACCGTTAATTTCAACGATTTCCATACCTTCTGGTAATAAATCTTCATTAACAGCTGCAGGGTCAAAGATTGCATACTCATCAGTTGATACTCCAACTATAGGTTCTGCAGGTTCTACAGGTTCTTCAATTGCTTCAGCTTTCAAATAATAAATATTGATTCCGCTTGCACTTGAAAACATGTAGATAGTTGTTGAATCACCAGTGTATTCAAATTCAACCATTTCGAGGCTTGCTCCCAAAGCAGGTATTTGTGCCAAAGTATCACCTGCTGCATTCACAGCAATCAAAACTCTGTCTTCACCACTGCTTGATGACATAGCAGCAATTGAAATTTTACTGTTGCCTTCAACATTAAATGAAATAACACGCGCTGAAGGTACACTGTCTGTATATGTACCGGCTCCGCCTAATTTCATTCTATGTGTGAATGCCAAATCACCTAAAGTCTTGGCGTTTTCATCAACCGTAACAGCTTTTTCAGCTGAAGCATTGATTGTTAGGCCATCTACGGTGATTACTTCCTGAATACTTCCCAATGCATTAAATGCATCAGTACTAATATTCCACTCCTGAGCACTAATCATGCCCACCAGCAGAAAGCTAAAAAGAAAAGTAGAAATTAATTTTTTCATAAAAATTGTTTTAAGTGATAGATGTAATTATTTTTCTTTCGAAATTCTTTAAAAAAAGAACATTAAAAGTACAAGAATTTTATCAAAATATAAAATTATCTATAGCTAAATATTAAATGTGGTCATTTATGTCAAAAAGGGGGGCGAAAAATAGCAATTCTAGTTAAAACAAGTATTTGTATGATTACCAATATTTTCTGAAGTCACTTTTAATTTAATTTTTTTTTACTTTGTTCTCATTATATTGACAAAATCGCATATTATGAGATACATTCTAGTATAGTGATTTTTAAATGTATATTATCAAGTACTGCAATTTGTACCACAATCAGTTTCACCCTCAGTTGTTTTAAGTTCCACCTGAATAGTAGAATGGGCTATATCAAACTCCTGATTAAGTTCATTTTGGATACTTGTAATAAATTCCAAATCTGTTTGCTTATTTGTTGTAAGATGGACTGTCAATGCAGTATCTGAAGTTCCCAATGCCCAAATATGAAGGTCATGGAAATCAACAACTTCCTTATGCTCCTTCAATAATTTGCCTACTTCTGAAATGTTAATATGCTCAGGTACAGCATCCAGGGCAAGGTTAATTGAATCAATAAGTAAATGATATGTGCTATAAAGAATAACTACAATAATTATAAACGATACCAAAATATCGATCCAAACCAATCCAGTCAGATAAATTAAAACTCCTGCAACTACAACACCAATTGAGACCAAAGCGTCTGCAACAAAATGTACAAATGCACTTTTTACATTCAAATCATGCTTTTTATCTTTATGAAATAACCAGGCTGTAAATCCGTTTACTAAAATTCCAATTAATGCAATAATAATTACACTGACTGATTTAATTTCAACAGGATTCCCAATTCTGCCTATCGCTTCCCAGGCAATAATGGTAACAGCAACTAAAAGTAAAACTGTATTCAAGAGGGCAATTAAAATAGTTGATCTGCGAAAGCCATAAGTAAACTTGTTCGTAGGCCTCCTTCGCGAAAGAATAATGGCAATCCATGAAAAAACCAAAGCCATTACATCACTGAGGTTATGACCCGCATCGGCAACTAGAGCCATTGAATTTGAGAGGTAACCATATAGGGCTTCAACAATAACAAAAATGATATTTATGAAAATTCCTATTTTAAAAGCGTTGCTAAGCTTATTTGAAGCCAGATGTTCATTATGATGATCGTGCATTGTTATACATTTTAAACATCAAAAATAACATGATAAAGTGTAAATGGTTCATGTTTCAATAAATGATATTACTGTATATAAATTGTTATGACTTTCGACATACCAAATAGGTACCAAATAGGGGGTTTCTCCCATTATAACAGGGGTATCTCCCTTTATAATGGGAGAAACCCCCTATTTGGTATTTATTTGGTTGCTTTTTTGTATGAAAGAAAGGACTATCATTATTTTAAACATTTTGTATCTAACCCAAATACAAAAAAGTTTGGTAGTTATTGAGTTAGTGATAACTTTGATTGGAGTTTATTAAAAACCAGATATCATGAAATTTATCGCAATCTTATTAGCTATGTTCCTGACTGTCTCATCATTATCAGGACAAAACAGTGACAAGAACAGAGTGATAATTCTTACAGATATTGAAGCCGATCCGGATGATACTCAATCGATCGTGCGTTTACTATTATATTCCAATGAAATTGATATAAAAGGGATCGTAGCCACTACTTCTTGTTGGCATAAAACAATGGTTAATCCTGAATCAGTTGTGAAGTTGATTAAAGAATACGGTAAGGTTCAGCCCAATCTTTTAAAACATAAGCCAGGTTATCCGGAATCCGGCTATTTGTTATCGCTTGTAAAGCAAGGTGTTCCGAAATATGGAATGCTTGGAGTAGGCAAGGGGGAAGACTCTGAAGGGTCGGATTGGATAATTAAGGAACTTGAAAATAAGGATGATCGTCCGTTATGGGTTTCAATATGGGGAGGTTCAAATGCATTAGCGCAGGCATTGTATAAAATCAAGGATACAAAAACAGAAAAAGAAGCAAAACAACTGATTTCAAAGCTTAGGGTATATGCCATCTCAGATCAGGACGACAGCGGAATATGGATAAGAAACAATTTCCCCGATTTATTTTATATCGTTAGTCCCGGTGATGATTACGGCAGTGCAACCTGGAGTGCAATAAACAGTTGTATTAGCGGGATAAATAATGAAACTATCAG
>CAYXJA010000011.1:5129-16618 GCA_964465425.1 uncultured Prolixibacteraceae bacterium
GATAACAAAAAACAAGAGTGAAATATATCGGGTATTATCAGGCCGGAGTAACGTTTACCTTATAAAAACCGGGAGCGATTTTATCCTTGTTGATACAGGACCCAAATCAGCATTAAAGAGCTTGCAGAAAAATTTAAAGAGTTTGAAAATATCTCTTGAAGATATTTCCTTTCTGGTATTAACTCATACACATTATGACCATTGCCAATCAGCAAAAAGAATCAAGGAGATAAGTGGCTGTCAAATAATAACATCAAGGGAATCAAATGAATCGGTTAAAAACGGGTATTATCAATTACCAAATGGGACACTATTCTTTACAAAGATAATATCACGATGGGGACAAAATGCCGGGATTAAGAAATATGGTTATGAGCCCTTTGAGCCTGATATTTTAATTGACGATGAATATCAACTGATTAATGGCATAAACAATATCAGAATAACAGAAACGGCAGGACATTCCAAAGATTCAATAAGCGTAATCGTTGACGAAGAAATAGCTATAGTGGGAGACACAATGTTTGGAGTATTTCCAAATTCAACATTTCCACCTTATGCTGATGATATTGGGGAAATGGTAAAGAAGTGGGGCAAACTGTTAGAAACTAACTGTAATATTTTCTTGCCCGGACATGGAGGTGAAGTAAAAAGAAAACTACTCAAAAGAGAATTTGAAAAGTATTCATTAAAATTCAACAAAAGGAAATAATACAAAACTCTCACTACTTCACTAAGTCAATAGTAATTATCGTGACAACGAAATAAGTTATAATTCTTTAGTATTATACTTATTTTCCAATACAAAAGTTTTTAAATATATTACCCAAAACCTCGTCGTTACTGATATCTCCAGTAATTGAGCCTAAATAATAAAGACACTCGCGGATGTCCTGAGCAAGGAAATCGCCAGAAATTTTCTTTTCAATGCCATCGATAACACGATTGATTGAATCACCTGCTTTGGTCAGGGCTTCATAATGCCGTAAATTGGTTATTATTACATCATTTTCAGAAGTATTTGAAGCTTTTACAGTTTTGGTAAGGTAATTGGTCAGCTGATTGATATTAATGTCTTTTTTAGCCGAAATTGGAATATAGGGGATTGAGTACTCATCTGAAATAATTTCAACATGATTGAGCTGGTCATCGTCAACCTTATCAATCTTATTGATGACCAATGCAGCATTCTTACCTTCAAGGTGTTCACGTACTTTATCAATGAAATCTCTTATTTGTTCATATCCGGATCGGGAGTCAATCATTACAAGAACAATACTTGCTTGTCTAATCTTTTCATAAGATCGTTCAATACCCAGATTTTCAATAGTATCAGTAGTTGCTCTAATGCCGGCAGTATCGATGAAACGGAATTGAATACCATCGATAGTCATCACATCTTCAATCACATCTCTTGTAGTTCCGGCAATATCAGAAACAATTGCCTTTTCTTCATTGAGAAGAATATTCAACAAGGTTGACTTACCGACATTCGTATCGCCTATGATAGCAACAGGAATTCCATTTTTTACTGCATTGCCATATTGAAATGAATCAGCTAACTTGTTGATTAAGCGATGAATTTTCATTGTCAGCTCAAGCAAAGATTCACGATCGGCAAATTCAACGTCTTCTTCACTGAAATCAAGTTCCAGTTCTACCAATGAAATGAAAGTAAGCAGATCATCGCGAAGCTGGTTTATCTCTTTGGAAACGCCACCTTTCATTTGCCTCATTGCAAGCGAATGGGCAGCGGAAGTAGAAGAAGAAATCAAATCGGCTACTGCTTCTGCTTGTGACAGGTCCATTTTGCCATTTAGAAAAGCCCTTTGAGTAAATTCACCGGGCAGAGCCATTCTTGCACCATTTTGAATAATAAGCTGTAATAATTTTTGCTGAATAAAAGTTGAGCCATGGCATGAAATTTCAACAGTATTTTCACCGGAAAAGGAATTAGGCTTATGAAACAAAGTAACAATGACATCATCAATAATTTCGTCATTATAAATTACAGAACCATAATGAGCAGTGTTGCCCTTTTGACCAATCAATTTTTTATCCGGGATTGCTGATCTGAAAATCTTATCAGCAATAGCAATTGAATCGTCACCCGAAATTCTTAAAACAGCTATTGCACCTGAACCGTGAGGAGTGCTAATTGCACAAATTGACTGTTGATCTGATAACATGGTTTGTAAATTTAGGTTAATCTTCAGGTAACAAATTTAATTCATAAAACTTTCAAAAATTTGTATTATAATTGATTGTTTAATATTTTTCTTGTAAAAAATACAAAAACAATAAAATACTGATGATCAGGATAGGATTTGATGCAAAAAGGGCATTTAATAACTTAAGAGGACTGGGCAGTTATTCCAGGAACCTAATAGATGGTTTGGTTACCTTATATCCTGATAATGAGTATTTTTTATTTGGAAATAATCCTAAAGAACATTCATGCAAACAGTGGCTTCAGAATCTTGAAGGGAAAGCAAGGATTATAACTCCTAAAAGTGAAACAGGGATAGGGAAAACGGTATGGAGAAGTGCAGGAATGATAAAAGATATCAGGCACGAAAAGCTTGATTTGTATCATGGGTTAAGTCATGAGATACCATTTTTTACTAAAAGTGTAAAAAGCAAATTTGCAGTCACCATTCACGATTTGATATTTCTTTATTTCAAGGAAAACTTCAGTGTATTCGACAGGGAAATTTATCTTTCAAAGATAAAAAGGAGTTGCCGGAAAAGTGATAAAATAATAGCAATCAGTGAACAAACAAAATCTGACATAGTAAATCTGTTAGGATTTGACAGTGAAAAAATTGAAGTAATATATCAATCCTGTTCACCCTTGTTTTATGAAAAAGCAAGTGAAGAAAAGAAGAAAGAAGTAAAAAAACGATTAGGTCTACCGGATGAATATCTATTATTTGTTGGTGCATTAGTAGAACACAAAAATGTTATCAACATAATAGATTCATTATCAATCCTTCCTGAAGATTATAAATTGCCATTGGTCATTGTAGGAAAAGGAAAAGAATACAAGGAAGAATTAAGAAAGAGAGTAAAAATAAAGGGATTGTCAGATAAAGTAAAATTCATTGATTACGTTGACAATGAAGATATGCCATCATTAAATCAAATGGCGAGATTACTCATTTGGCCTTCAAAATATGAAGGATTTGGTATACCAATCATTGAATCACTTTTTAGTGGAGTGCCGGTTTTAACAAGTAATTTAGGAGTTTTCAGGGAAGCAGCAGGAAAGGGTGGTATTTATGTAAATCCGGTATCTGTTGAAGAAATTTCTGATTCCATTGTTAAAGTTCTAAGTGATGATGAGCTATATGAAAAGTTGAAAAATGAAGGTTATCAACACGTTCAGAAGTTTCATATTAAAAACACCACTACAAAACTGATGGATTTGTACCAATCGATACTTTAAATCGATTTGTAGAACAATTAGCGCTGAAATTCCACTCATCAAATATTTTTATTGATTTAGAACTGAGACGAAAATAATTTTCATTGTAATAACCTGAGATATTGAATTTTAAGAAATAATTGATAATAAAAAGATAAAAAGGCTTAACTAGTACATGACTTCATAAGATAATAAATATCAAGACATTTCGAATATGGCATAATCATCTACCTAAGTTAGAAAAAATTCATTATTCAACATAACCATTAACAATTTATTCAATAATATTACTTTTGGGAACTTAAATTCTAAAAATTATAATCATGAAATTACTTGAAGGAAAAACAGCTGTAGTAACCGGTGCATCAAGAGGAATAGGTAAGGCCATTGCTTTAAGGTTTGCCAATGAAGGTTGCAATATAGCTTTTACAGATCTTTTTGAGGATGAAAACATGAAGGCTACAGAAGCCGAAATAGCAGCATTGGGGGTAAAATCAAAGGGTTATCCGTCGAATGCAGCTAAATTTGATGATACACAGAATGTTGTGGCAGAAATTTATAAGGATTTCGGACAGATAGATATTTTAGTTAATAATGCCGGAATAACCAAGGATGGTGCGTTGAAAAGGATGACTGAAGATCAATGGGATGCTGTAATTGCAGTTAACCTGAAGTCGATTTTTAATTTCACAAAAGCAGTACAGCCAATAATGTGGAAACAAGGTCAGGGAAGCATTATTAACATGAGTTCAGTCGTTGGGGTTTCAGGAAATGCAAATCAGATAAACTACTCATCATCAAAAGCCGGAATAATTGGATTCACCAAATCAGCAGCAAAAGAATTCGGGATTAGAAATATCAGAGTAAATGCCTTGGCTCCGGGATTCATTATTACAGAAATGACAGGTCAGTTACCTGATGAAGTTCGTAAAGCATGGGAATCAACAATACCATTAAAGAGAGGTGGTAGTCCGGATGAAGTAGCAAAAGTATGTCTTTTCCTTGCTTCAGATTTATCATCATATGTGAGCGGACAGGTAATCAATGTTTGCGGGGCAATGAACACATAAAAAGTGAGCAAAAAAGTATTATTTATTGGGTTGACTACTGTTGATATTCAACATTTTGTGACAGTATTCCCTTCACCAAATCAAAAGATTAAGACCGAACCTCCTCATGTATATGTAGGGGGTCCGGCTGCTAATGCAGCAGTTACATTTTCATTTTTAGGAGGTAAAGCACACTTTATTAGTTGTGTAGGAAGCAACCCTTTCACAGATTTCATACTTGATGATTTAAAAAAGAATGGAATTAATCTCATAGACTTCAGGAGTAGTCATAATTTTAGTCCGGTAATATCTTCAGTATTAACAACAGTAGACAGCAATGACAGATCTATAGTTTCTCATTTTCCGGAAACAATAAAAATAAAGGATGAAGAAACAAGTTCAGTGGATGTAAATGAATATGATTTAATATTTACAGATGGGTTTTATCCTGAAATAGCGATTCCAATTTGTAAAAAAGCTCAAGAAAAAGGCATTCCAGTTGTTTACGACGGAGGAAGTTGGAAGCGCGGGGCTGAGGAATTGCTAAAAAGTGTTGATTTTGCAATATGTTCAGATAATTTTTCCCCTCCCGGATGTAACAATTCAGAAGAAGTATTAAAATACTTAAAAGTTATCGGGGTAAGAAATTCAGCTATCACAAGAGGGGAGAAGAGTATAATTTTTTCTGAAAATGGTAGTTCTGATGCAATTGAAATAGAACAAGTTAAAGCCAAAGATTCCCTAGGAGCCGGAGACATATTTCATGGTTCATTTGTCTGGTATCTGGAAAATGGTAATGACTTTAAAAATTCACTCGTAAAAGCCTCAAAAATAGCAACATATTCAACTAAATTTAAAGGAACACGTTCCTGGATGAACACCTTTTCAGAAAATTCTATTATTTGAAAACTCTTTTTTTGTAAATTGTTGCTCTTTATAACATCAGTCGGCAAGACTAAATAATATTATGCATAGAAAGAGCTTTTCATTCAGGATCAATTTTATTCACATTCTTAATTATGTGATATTGAATGTCATTGTATTCGCAAGCCTTTACTTTGTTTTAAGAAGCTTATCTGTAAAAAACAGGATTGACTTTCTGACCGAAAAAAGTCATCATTACAATCAGTTAATTGAAGAAAATTTCAATGATATAGAAAAATCAACTGCTTCTTTTATAGAAATGTATAGCTCTTGTCAGGACTGTGCACCATATGTGAAAAATCCTTCACTGGTATTTTCAACTTCAAACGAGCTTATTGAAGGGATATATATAGTTGATAATCTGACCGAAACAAGAGTAAAAGAAAAGATAAAAGTTAATGAAAACAAACTGATATATAAAGAAATCAATTTTAAGGATTCCTGCTTTGATCTTTCCGTGCAATGTAAATGGGGAACATATGAAAGCAGTGGAATAGTAAAATTATTCTATATCAAAAAGATAAATAATGATTCCAGAATTATTGTTTTTATTGATAACAATTATATTAAAAATCTGATTACAGGATTAAATATCAAAAGTGGAATATTTACAACTGTTTCCGATGACAACTTTAGGATAATAACAACATCAGGAATTCAAGCAAAAGATTCTGCCAGTATACTTGAATCACTTCCTGATTATCTAAGAGTAACCCTTGAAGAAAAAAACTTCAGTTATAAAATTCCCGGAAACCAGAAGTTTTATTTTCATGTATTTCATAACAATAAATTCAATTTTTTCATAACAATACACCAGACACGAAAAGGAATTATCACTGATTTGATTAAATATTTTATACTTGCCGGAATTATTTTCATACTCTCAGTAATATTATTGATTTCCCTGGTCATAGCAAGCAATTACAATTTAACGAAGTCATTTAATGAACTTTTTAAAAGAGTTAAGAAAAGTTCTCTGCTTGAATTAAATCCCTTTTCTTTTGAAAGTGAAGTTGCATTAATACATAAGAGCTTTGATTTGCTTGAAAACCAAATTAAGATATACGAAAAGAACATTGATAACATGTCTAAAAGCAGTTCAGGAATTGAGAATGATTTGAAAATAGCAAAGAAACTTCAAAATAATCTATTACCAACATTAACTGCGAATTTAAAAGACCGTAAAGAATTTGAACTATTTGCATTTACAGAATCCTTATACGAAATAGGAGGAGACTTTTACGATTACTTCCTTGTTGACGATCAAAATCTCCTCGTCGCAGTTGCGGATGTATCTGGTAAAGGAATTCCTGCATCGCTGATAATGATATATACTCATACACTTTTAAGGTCAATATCTGAACCAGGGTTAAGAGCTTCAGAGATAATTTCGGCATTAAATAATAAGTTAATCGAAGAGAATATCAGTGATATGTTTGTAACAGTATTTCTTGGCATTCTAAACATTAATACGGGTGATTTTCAATATTGTAATGCAGCCCATAATTATCCGTTGATAATCCATAATGAAGGCAGGATTGAAGAATTGACAGATACTCATGGAATTCCAGTTGGAATATATCCAAACAGAAAATACACAGATAATACAATTAAATTAAATCCCGGAGATCAGTTATTTATATATACAGATGGACTAATCGACACAATAGATGAAAACGGGTTAAAATATACTGTTGATGTATTGAAATACAACTTAATGGGTACTTGGTTCTTCAATACTAAAGAAGTAGTAGAAAAGATAAATAAAAGTGTTATTAATTTCAGAGGCAATATAAAACCCGGGGATGATCTAACGATGTTAAACTTAAAATATCATCCCCGGGTTCTTAAATAAAAAATTATTTCTGGCTTAGTCCAACTTTAATCTTCAACTTTTGTTTCTTGGTATCAAGGCCAATATTAATAACATCTCCATCCTTAAGTTCTGTTTTAAGAATAGCTTCAGCCATTTCATCTTCCAAAAGTTTTTGAATAGCTCTTTTCAATGGTCTGGCACCATATTGCGGATCAAAACCTTTAAGAGCAATAAAATCTTTAGCAGCAGATGAAATTTTCAATTCATAATTAAGGTTTTTAACCCTCTCATAAAGACCTTTAAGTTCAATGTCAATTATCTTATGTATATCCTTCTGAGATAATGGATTAAACATTATTACATCATCAATTCGGTTTAGGAATTCAGGAGCAAAAGCCTTTTTAAGAGCTTTTTGAATAACAAAAGAAGAATTCTCGGAATCAGCAGAATCGGCAGGTGAAGTAAATCCAACACCTCTTCCAAAATCAGCAAGCTGACGGGAACCGATATTTGATGTCATGATGACAATAGTATTTTTAAAATCAATTCTTCGCCCAAGACTGTCAGTCAATCTTCCTTCGTCCATTACCTGAAGAAGGATATGGAAAACATCGGGGTGAGCCTTTTCTATTTCATCGAGTAAAACAACAGAATAAGGTTTTCTTCTAATCTTTTCAGTAAGCTGACCGCCTTCTTCATAGCCAACATAACCCGGAGGAGCACCCACCAGACGAGACACAGCAAATTTTTCCATATACTCGCTCATATCAACTCTGATTAGAGCATCAGAAGAATCAAAAAGATATTGAGCAAGAACTTTTGCAAGTTGAGTTTTACCAACACCAGTAGGACCGAGAAAAATGAAAGTTCCAATTGGTTTATTAGGGTCTTTTAAACCGGCACGGTTTCTTTGAATTGCTTTAACGATTTTTTCAATTGCAGAATCCTGACCAATAATAGCGCTTTTAAGGTCATTGGCCATAGTTAGCAACCTGCGGCTTTCAGCCTGAGCAACCCTTTGTACAGGAACACCGGACATCATTGCAACAACCTCTGCCACCTTATCTTCGGTAACAATTTCTCTATGGTTAATAAGTTCTTTTTCCCAATCTTCCTTTTCACGTTCAAGAAGTTGAATAAGGCTTTTTTCCTTATCGCGGTAGTTGGCAGCAAGTTCAAAGTTTTGACCTTTAACAGCTTGAATTTTTTCTTCACGAATAGATTCAATCTTTTCTTCCAGTTTTATAATTCGCTCAGGAACATTGATATTTGCAATATGCACTCTTGATCCGGCTTCATCCAGGGCATCAATAGCTTTATCGGGCATATATCTGTCAGTTATATACCTGGCAGTAAGATTAACGCAAGCAGCAATTGCCTCCGGAGTGTAAGTCACATTATGGTGATCTTCATAACGTGATTTAATATTATTAAGAATTTGAATAGTTTCATCAATAGAAGTAGGATCTACCATAACTTTTTGGAAACGGCGTTCCAGAGCACCGTCTTTTTCAATATTCTGACGATATTCATCAAGAGTAGTGGCTCCGATGCATTGGATATCACCTCGTGCCAGGGCAGGCTTGAGCATATTAGCTGCGTCGAGAGAGCCTGTTGCTCCACCAGCACCGACGATAGTATGAATTTCATCAATAAAAAGGATAACATTGCTAACCTTAGCCAGTTCGTTAAGAATAGCTTTCATTCTTTCTTCGAATTGGCCTCTGTATTTAGTGCCGGCAACAATAGAAGCCAGGTCGAGAGAAACAACACGTTTTTCAAATAGTACACGGGATACTTTCTTTTCAATAATTCTGATTGCAAGACCTTCGGCAATAGCAGACTTTCCAACACCTGGTTCCCCAATCAGAATTGGATTGTTTTTCTTACGTCGGCTTAAAATCTGAGCTAAGCGTTCAATTTCTTTTTCCCGGCCAACAATAGGGTCAAGGCTTCCTTCTTCGGCAGCTTTTGTAATGTCTATTCCAAAGTTGTCCAGGACAGGAGTATCTGATTTTCCGGTATTTGATTGAGATGAACTGCTACCTGAAGAGGGTTTATGCTGGAAGAAGTCGCCACCGTCGTCATCACTATCTCCAGGCATATCGGAACGAGACTCAATAGGTTTGTTTTTACTTTTTTCTAAAATAGATTTAACGCTTTCATAATTTATATTGTAGTCGTTTAAAATTTTAGAAATCAAAGAATTTTCGTTTTTAAGGAGAGCAAGTAACAGATGGCCTGTGTTAATAGTACTGCTTCCCATTGATCGAGCCTCAAGATAAACAATCTTCAATGATTTGTCAGCCTCTTTTAAAAGTTGAATATTAATATTAGAATCAAGAATCTGATCTGCCTTTATTTCAAGCTCAACAGCTTGTTTAATATTTTCAAGGTCAGCCTCAAGATCATTTAGAATTTCAATAGCAATACCATCTCCATCCCTTAATATTCCAAGGAAAATATGTTCGAGACCAATGTAATCGTTACCCATTCTGATAGCTTCCTCTCTGCTATACAGCAAAACATCCTTTATTTTTGGTGAGAATTTTGAATCCATATAAATTATATCTAAAAATATAGTGACTAATATACACCTTTTTCTAAATACGATAAATCAATAGATGCAATGAAAATTGCAATTGTTGAAAGATTGGCAAAGTATGTTAATTTTTTGAACAAGCCTTTCTGAAATTAAGACTTTTATTATGGTAATTTTGTATTTTTAACGACTTTTTAAAGAAATACAAAAGATATTAATAATGTCTGAAAACGAAAGAATAATTCAAATTAACATTGAGGAGCAAATGAAATCAGCATACATTGATTATTCAATGTCTGTAATTGTTTCACGTGCCTTACCTGATGTTCGCGACGGTTTTAAACCTGTTCACAGAAGAGTACTATTCGGAATGAATGATCTGGGAATCAATTCCGGAAAGCCATATAAGAAATCAGCAAGAATAGTAGGAGAAGTATTAGGTAAGTATCACCCTCACGGAGACTCATCTGTATATATGACAATGGTGAGGATGGCTCAAGATTGGTCATTAAGATATCCATTGGTTGATGGGCAAGGAAACTTTGGATCTGTGGATGGTGATAGTCCTGCAGCAATGAGGTATACGGAAGCCCGTTTATCCAGAATTGCTGAAGAGACTTTATCTGATTTGGAGAAAAACACAGTTGAATTTCAACCAAACTTTGACGAATCGTTAAAGGAGCCGACTGTGCTTCCAACAAGAATTCCAAATTTACTTGTAAATGGGGCATCGGGAATTGCAGTAGGAATGGCAACTAACATGCCTCCTCACAATCTTTCTGATACAATAGATGCAATTATTGCATACGTCAATGATAATAATATAGAAATAGATAAACTAATAGAAATAATCAAAGCACCTGATTTTCCAACTGGTGGAATGATTTATGGATATCAGGGAGTCAGGGAGTCGTATCATACAGGAAGGGGTAGGATAGTTGTCAGGGGAAAAGCACATATAGAAACAACTTCAACCGGAAGAGAAAAAATAATAGTAACTGAAATTCCGTACCAGGTTAATAAGGCTGAACTTATAATGAAAATTGCGGACCTTGTTAACGAAAAGAAGATAGAAGGTATATCAAATGTAAATGATGAATCCGACCGAACCGGGATGCGCATTGTTATCGATATTAAAAAAGATGAGATTTCAAATGTCGTATTAAACAAGTTATATAAATATACTTTACTTCAATCGGCTTTCAGTGTAAATAATATTGCGCTAGTAAAAGGAAGACCTAAACTTCTTAATCTAAAGCAATTGATTAAATACTTTGTAGAGCATAGGCACGATGTTGTTATACGAAGAACAAAATTTGAACTTGATCAAGCTGAGAAAAGAGCTCATATCCTTGAAGGATTGATCATTGCAAGTGATAACATTGACGAAGTAATTGCAATAATACGTTCGTCGGGTAATCCGGACGAAGCACGTGAAAGATTGACAGAAAGGTTTTCGCTTACTGAGATTCAAGCCAGAGCGATCGTTGAAATGAGGTTAAGGCAACTTACCGGACTTGAACAAGAAAAACTTCGAGCTGAATATGAAGAATTACTAAAATTAATTGAACATTTGAAAGAAATTTTAGAAAATGAATCTCTCAGAATGGACATAATAAAATCAGAGCTTCTGGAAGTAAAAGAAACTTACAAAGATGAAAGGAGAACTGAAATAGTACCTGATGCTGAGGAATTTATGCCTGAAGACTTTTATGCAGATGACGAAATGCT
>CAYXJA010000011.1:16718-19847 GCA_964465425.1 uncultured Prolixibacteraceae bacterium
AATGTAAGCACTCTTGATGACTCCGATTACATTAACAATAACTACATTATCCTTTGTACTAAAAATGGAGTTATCAAAAAGACTTCATTGGAAGCCTATTCACGTCCAAGACAAAATGGGGTAAATGCCATAACAGTAAGAGAAGGAGACCAATTACTAAGTGCAAAATTAACAAATGGGAACAATGAAATTATGCTTGCTATCCGTTCAGGAAAAGCTATAAGATTCCATGAAAGTACAGTTAGGGCTGTAGGACGAACTGCTTCTGGAGTAAGAGGGATTTCACTTTCCGAAAAGGATGAAGTAATTGGCATGATATGTGTGGAGAATGAGGTAGAAGATGTATTAGTTGTATCTGAAAACGGATACGGAAAACGTTCCAGTATAGGAGACTACCGAATTACAAACAGAGGTGGTAAAGGAGTAAAAACCATTAACATTACAGAAAAGACCGGAGACCTGGTTGCAATAAAGAGTGTTACTGACAACGATGACCTAATGATTATTACTGAAAATGGTATGACAATAAGGTTAGCTGTAAGTTCAATAAGATTAATGGGAAGAACAGCACAAGGAGTGAAACTTATAAATCTAAAAGAAAATTCCACAATTGCATCAGTAGCAAGGGTCAGCAAAAGTGATGATAGTGAGGAACAAGAAGAGATTATTGATATAGAAAATCTTGACAACGAGGAAATAAATAGTGAGGAATAAATAATATTTATATTTTTGCAATAAAAATCATCAAATAGAATTCATTATGAAAAAATTAGTAACATTTTTATCGTTATTGATTGTTGCTTTTTCAGTATTTGCTCAAAAAGGGAAAGTAACTACGGCAATCAGTTATAAAGATGCCGGAGAAATTCAAAAAGCTTATCAGACAATCATGGAAGCTCTTGACTCTACTAATCCTCAAGCTGAAAAATCAATTCCATGGCCAAAATCATGGGAAGTAAAAGGTCAGATTTTACAAGAAGTATATAGAAAAGGAATTTCAGATTTAGTTGAAGAACCTCTTTTTACTTCATATGAATCATACCTTAAAGCCATTGAACTTGACCCTCAAAAGAAATATGCTAAAAGTTTAATAATTGATTTAACATTTTTGCAAACTGACTTGTCTAATTATGCAGTTGCTAGTTATGAAAAACAAAGGTTTGATATTTCATTAAAATGTTTTGAAACATATATGGAAATATCATCGCTACCTATAATGAAAGAAAATTCATTATCTCAAGCGATAGATACGGCTATCGTATATAATGCAGGATTAGCAGCATTCAAAGCCAAAGATTGGGATAAAGCAATAAGCTATTTTACCAAGTCGACAGAAAATAATTACAACGCATCAGCTTGTTATCATTTTAATTATCAGGCATATCAAGCAAAAGGCGATACTCTTCAATCATTGAATGTATTGAAAGAAGGATTTGAGAAATTTCCGAATGATGAAGTAATGCTTGTTGAGATTATCAACTTTTATATAGCAAGAAATAAATCTGATGAAGCTATAAAGTACATTGACTTAGCTATCAAAGAGAAACCTGAGAATACTTCTTTATATACTGCAAAAGGTGCAATGTTAGAAAAACTTGGGGATCCTGAAGGAGCAATTAAAATGTACAAGGAAGCAATTAGCGTAGATAGTACTCAATTTACACCGTACTATAATTTAAGTGTAATATATTACAACCGAGGTGTCGAAGTTATTAATTCAGCAGGTCAGATTCCGCCTAGCCAAAGTGATAAATATAATGCAGAAATGGAAAAAGCTAAAGAACATTTCAGATCATCGCTGCCATATGTTGAAAAAGCATATTCAATAGATTCAACTGAAATCGCAATAATGGAATCCTTAAGGACAATTTATTACAGATTGCAGATGAATGAAAAATATATGGAAATGAATAAGAAGATTCAAAGTCTTAAACAATAGTTTAGAAGAAGATAATAAAAAAAAGCCGGATAATTTTATCTGGCTTTTTTACATATATAAAAATAACATAATATCAATTATAAGACAAGGGTGTATTAATAAAAAACCACATTTATTTAAACTTAAATATATGAATTTTAAATCCACTAAAGAATTAAATACCAAATCAATTTTAAATTTTTATGGAATTATCCTCTTAATATATTCAGAATAATCTTTTAATAATGGCTGATAATCTTTATGAAATAAAGTACTGGAAACTACAAAATCTGCAGTTGATCTGTTAGTTGCAGTTGGAATATTATATAATGCACAAATTCTTAATAAGGCTTTCACGTCAACGTCATGAGGTTGAGGCTGCATCGGATCCCAAAAAAATATAAGAATGTCAACACGTTTTTCTGCGATCATAGCACCTAGTTGCTGATCTCCACCAAGTGGTCCAGATTTAAGTTTCAGTACTTCAGGAGGAATTACATCATTTTCTTCACATTTTTGAATTAGTGTTTGTTCAACCATTGAACCGGTTGTGCCTGTACAAACTAAAAGATGTGGTGCAAGTTCTTTCCAGTTAAATGCAACCCACTCTACCATATCCCCTTTTCGATTATCATGAGCAACAATTCCAATAGTCTTTTTTTTCATTTTAAATTCTTTCATTCCAATAATCTTTAACATAATAAGGTATTTCTCCTTCGCATAACTTTTTAAATATATAGCAAATACTTCCTTTTTTGTAAATATAGCTATCTTCTATTTTACATTTATCATATTTATCTAGATCATTCCAAATAATAACTTGTTTAAGCATCTTTTTATATTCTTCTCCAGTAGTTGAATATTTATTTAATTCATTAATTAATTGATATACACTAGCTTCTTCAAATCTTTTAGTCCTAAACTTTTTATATGCTTTATTTTTCCCAATTGTTAATAAATAATGATCTATTGATTCGTAGATATTATCATATCTCTTCATAAATATTCGCTTACCGTTAGGATGAAAATCATAGGCCTTTAAAGAGTTTTGATCTTTTCTACTGGAAACAATACCAAAAAGATTATAACCTTCTGTTGCAAAACGAGATTGTCCCCATCCGGATTCAAGTGCAGCCTGGGCAAGAACTAAACTTGTAGGGTGTTCTTTTAAATGTACTAGTAATTCTGTCGGTTTACTGGCATCATATTTT
>CAYXJA010000012.1:0-4543 GCA_964465425.1 uncultured Prolixibacteraceae bacterium
ACATGATGCTATTGTAGTATTGGGATTCTTCTCGATATTCAGAGGATTACTCCCTTTCAACATGGAAGTAGACCAGACGTTTATTGCAGCAATTCTTACAGTAATTGGTTACTCTATAAACGATACTGTGGTAATTTACGACAGGATTCGTGAGTATTTGGGATTACATCCGAAAGAAACATTGGAGAATAATATGGACAATGCAGTAAATCATACTCTGCGTCGTACATTAAATACTTCACTTTCAGTTATCGTAGTACTTCTTGCAATAATTATTTTCGGTGGTGCTTCTATACGTGGTTTTGCTGTTGCAATGCTTGTAGGTTGTATTTCCGGTGTATATTCAACAGTATTTGTTGCAACGCCTATATCATATGATGTTCAGCGTTGGATTGAAAGAAAGAAATTAAAGAGGGGTTAATTCTTATTTAATTCAGATATTAGAACCCTGCTTAAAAGGCAGGGTTTTTTTATTAGATAAAGTTAAATGTGAAGAACTATTCTTTAAATATGACTTTAGACCTATTTATTTTGAGGCATAATTTTTACCTTTAAACTGATTTTATTCAAATTAAAATTTAACGAACTAACAATAATTATAATGGAAAATATTGACTGGAAAGATCTTGGATTCGGATACAGAGATACCGATTACAATGTTCGTTGTTATTATCGTGATGGCAAATGGGGTGAGCTTGAGATATCATCATCATCTCAAATATCAATGCATATGGCAGCTACTTGTTTGCATTACGGGCAAGAAGCTTTCGAAGGATTAAAGGCATATCGTGGTAAAGATGGCAAGGTCAGGCTTTTCAGACTTGAAGAAAATGCGATGCGCATGCAAGCGTCTGCCAGAGGTATTTTAATGCAGGAATTACCAGTTGAAAGATTCAAGGAAGCTGTTTTAAAAGTAGTTGAGTTGAACAAGCATTTTGTTCCACCTTTTGAATCAGGTGCATCTTTATATATTCGACCCTTATTGATAGGTACTGGACCTCAGGTAGGGGTAAAACCTGCCGATGAGTATTTGTTTTTAGTATTTGTAACACCGGTAGGACCTTATTTCAAAGCTGGATTTAAACCTACTGATTACGTAATTTATCGTCATTATGATAGGGCAGCGCCTCTTGGAACAGGAACAATAAAGGTCGGAGGTAATTATGCTGCCGGCTTAACTGCAGGAGTAAAAGCACACGAAGAAGGTTATTCAGCAGTATTGTATCTTGATGCTAAAGAAAAGAAATTTATAGATGAATGTGGACCTGCCAACTTTTTTGGTATAAAAGGAAATGCTTACGTAACTCCTAAATCAAATTCCATTTTACCGTCAATTACAAACAAGAGTCTTAGACAAATAGCATTGGATCTTGGAATGACAGTTGAAGAAAGACAGGTTCCTGTTGAAGAGCTTAAAGAATTTTCTGAAGCCGGAGCTTGTGGAACAGCAGCTGTAATATCACCAATAAGAAGCATTTATGATGCAGACGAGGATATTCGTTACTTTTATGGGGAAGAACCCGGAGAGAAAAGCATTAAGCTTTATAAGAAATTATTAGGCATTCAATATGGAGATGAGCCTGATACACATAATTGGGTAACAGTATTGTAATTAAAAGATAAATAAAAAACGTCAACCTTACCGGTTGACGTTTTTCTTTTATTTAAAAGCGGCGATTCTTTCTTCCAGAGATTTTATCTTATCTTCAGCATCAGCCTTTTTCTTTCTCTCTATTTCGACAACTTTATCAGGCGCACTATTGACAAACTTTTCGTTGCTTAACTTAGATAACACTGATTTTAAAAAGCCCTTTGTATAATTTAATTCTTCCTCAAGCTTTTTTATTTCACTTTCAATATCTGCCTTTTCTCCCAGTTCAACAAAGAATCCTGTTGTTTTTACCAAAAATGAAACAGCTCCCTTGATATCTTCGTTAATTAAGTTTATTTCAGACAGGTTACATAGCTTAATCAGGACAGAATTGAAATGTGAATTATATCCTTTTGATCCCTTGTTTATATATAGTTTTATTTCCTCTTTAAAAGCTATGTTATTTGCTTTTCTTATGTTTCTGATACCAGTAACAGCATCCTTTACATCTTCAAAGTTTTCAAGAATATTTTCATCAATGATTTTTGCTTTTGGCATTAAGGTAACCATTATACTTTCGCCATCTTTTCTTTCAGAAAGCAGTTGCCAAATTTCTTCTGTAATGAAAGGCATAAAAGGATGAAGTATTTTCATCAAATCATCAAAAAGTGATACAACCTTATCGTAAGTGATCTTGTCGATTGGTTGCAGATATGAGGGTTTAACAATTTCCAGCAGCCAGGAAGAAAACTCATCCCTAATTGTAGTGTATATGAGCATTAAAGCGTCAGAGATTCTGAATTTAGAGAAGTGGTCATCCATTTCAGCTATCACATTGCTGAGTTTATTTTCAAACCATGCTAAAGCAACTTTTGAGTGTTCAGGCTGAGGCAGAGTACTGTCAACATCCCATGATTTCACGAGACGAAATGCATTCCATATTTTAGCTGTAAAGTTTCTACCCTGTTCAGTTAGTGATTCATCAAATAATAGGTCATTTCCTGCTGGCGAACTTAAAAGCATACCAACCCGGACGCCATCAGCACCATATTTTTCAATTAAATCTAATGGATCAGGTGAATTGCCAAGAGACTTGGACATTTTTCTATGTAGCTTATCTCTTACGATTCCTGTAAAATAAACATTTTTAAAAGGTTTGTCGTTTCTGAACTCATATCCGGCAATTATCATTCTGGCTACCCAGAAGAAAATAATTTCGGGAGCAGTAACGAGGTCATTAGAGGGGTAATAGTATTTAATATCCTTATTTTCAGGTTCATTTATGCCATCGAAAACAGAAATTGGCCATAACCATGAAGAAGCCCATGTATCAAGAACATCTTCATCCTGACGCAGATCAGATAGAGTAAGATTTTGGTTATTGGTTTTAGATTTAGCTAATTCAAGAGCTTTCTCGGCACTTTCAGCAACAACAAAACTACCATCATTTAAATAGTAGACCGGAATCTGATGTCCCCACCACAACTGGCGGCTGATGCACCAGTCTTTTACGTTACTCATCCAATGGCGGTACAAATTTTTGAATTTTGAAGGATAAAATACAATGTCGTCATCTTCAACAGCCTTTAAAGCCGGTTTAGCTAACTTTTCCATAGCAATGAACCATTGTGCTGACAGTTTTGGTTCGATAACTACATTAGTCCTTTCAGAATAGCCTATTTTATTTGTGTATTCTTCAACCTTCACCAGATTGCCGGACTCTTCAAGCATTGGGACAATAAGTTTTCTGGCTTCAAAGCGATCAACTCCTACAAGTATCTGAGCATTTTCGCTTAATGTGCCATCATCATTAAAAGTATCAATAGTTTGAAGATTATGCCTCATACCTATTTCATAGTCATTGACATCATGAGCAGGAGTGATTTTTAAGCAACCTGTGCCAAATTCCATATCAACATAATCATCCTCTATGATAGGAATGCTTCTGTTAACTAAAGGAACGAGTACTCTTTTACCTTTAAGGTTTGAAAACCTTTGATCGTTTGGATTAACGCAAACAGCAGTATCGCCAAGAATCGTTTCAGGACGTGTAGTTGCAATAGTCACCCATTCGTTTTCTGAGTTTTCGATTTTATATCGTACGTAATAAAGTTTAGAATTTTCTTCTTTGTATATAACTTCTTCATCAGAAACGGCAGTTTTTGCCTGAGGATCCCAGTTAACCATTCTAACTCCCCGGTAAACCAGGCCCTTGTTATATAAGTCTACAAAGACTTTAATTACTGATTCTGAACGTTCATCGTCCATAGTAAAGCTAGTTCTTTTCCAGTCGCAAGAAGCACCTAACTTCTTTAACTGTTCAAGAATAATACCCCCGTGTTTATGAGTCCAGTCCCAGGCATGTTTTAAGAATTCTTCTCTTGAAAGATCAGATTTATTGATTCCTTCAGATTTTAATTTGGCAACAACTTTAGCTTCTGTTGCAATAGAGGCGTGGTCAGTTCCAGGTACCCAGCAAGCATTTTTACCCGACATTCTTGCTCTTCTGACCAAAATATCCTGAATAGTATTATTGAGCATGTGCCCCATATGTAAAACTCCGGTGACATTTGGAGGAGGAATAACTATTGTATAAGGTTCTCTTTCGTCAGGTTCAGAATGGAAAAAGTTATTGTCCATCCAGTATTTATACCACTTATTTTCAATCGCTGCAGAATCGTACTTGCTAGGAATTTCCATTTATTGATAAATTATAAAAGTTTAAGAACAAAAATTTTACAAAAATATAAAAATTGTAATTGGATAGTCTGAATATTGATTTTTGGTTGAGTAACAGATAATATAAAATAAATAAGGCTTTGCTATTATGACATTTTATGTAAGATTAATAATTTGTCTTATTTCATTCAATGATTTAGCTTTTGATATTGCTTTGTTAATTTTTTTTGGATTAGGGAAAGAGTCCGATAGGTATTCGAATTGATTTTTGAT
>CAYXJA010000012.1:4643-11700 GCA_964465425.1 uncultured Prolixibacteraceae bacterium
AGCAATTCTTGGATGAATTATTATGTGATTTAATTTAGAAATATCGATTTTTTCGAGAAGGCTGAAGATTTCAGTCTTATCATTAATTCCGATTCTGGTTTTAATACTGATTTTTAGGTTTGAATTGTCAAAGATATATTTAATAATGTCATTGACAAGTTGTTTATTTTTAATGAGATATGCTCCTCGCCCTTTATTAATGGCCATTGGGTATGGGCATCCAAGATTTATATTTATTTCCCGGGTGTTCATTTCCAAAACAAAAGGAAGGAGGATTTTAAGTTCATCAATATTAGCAGGTAAAATCTGAGGAATTGTTATTTTAAATAAATCTTCAGGATTTGGAGAAATCTTTTTTCCCAGATAAGCTTTTCCAATATTATCAGTGGAATAATAGGAAGTGTAGTAATAATCTATTCCACCTGCAGAAAGGAAGTGAGCTTTTCTGTATGCATTATCAGTATATCCCTGGACAGGGGCAAGATGTAACTCCATAAAAACGTTAAAAAGTAAGGTTAATCAAAAAGTAAAAATAATATTATCTTTGCACCATTAAATGATAATGATGAAATGATATCATTTTCGGTGCTTCAGGTGAAGGGTTTTTTAAGTGAATTTAATATTGCAAAGGACAGTTTATCTGTTGCTGATTCAATTTCTGCCCCCGGAAATCAATATATCTATTCAACTGTTGATACTTTAACTGCTGCTGATTCTATAATAAATAAAGTTTATCCGGATACACTGACTTACACCTTCAGTGACACATTATTTCAAAAATTAATACAACCTTTATTTTTTGAGAAGATAAAGGAGGGTTTTTATAATTTCAATTTTATTCCCAAGAATCAATTTGTTGAAAATTGGTCGATTATACTAATTATACTACTTTTCATTTTGTTGGTAACAATGGTATTATCATCAGAAAAATACATTTCACAGCTTCTTCAGTCAGTTTTCAATAGAGTAGTTGCTAACAGATTATACAGGGAGAAAGTAGGAAGCTTACTAGAGGTTTCAAATAGGCTTGATTTATTCTTTTTCATAAATGCGGGGTTATATCTTTATCACATTGCCAATTTTTATGGAGATAACGATTCCTCTTTAGTTTTGTTCGGAATATGTTTGGGAGCTATATTTGGGTGGATAATATTAAAGTTTTTAGCATATCGGTTAACCGGGTTTATATTTGACACATCATCTGAAACACGAGAATATATCTTTTATTTAAAATTAGGGAACAGAGTAACCGGATTATTGTTGTTTCCTATAGCTATAGCAATGTTTTTTATAAAGACTGACATAGCATTAGGATTTTTTATTTTAGGGGGTATTTTAGTAGTTTTTTTCATTTTTCATGGCCTTTACAGAGGAATTCGGGTTATTGGTCAAAAAGTTTTTTCAATTTATTATTTGATTTTATACCTTTGTACCCTCGAAATTTTACCTCTGGTATATGTGTGGAGGATTTTGTGGAGAGAGTAAAAAAATGTAGAACCTTAAAATATTGGGTTTTGAAAATCAAGAGAATACTTGTTTCGCAAGCAGAGCCTACAACGGCTAAGTCGCCCTATCATGAGTTTGCTGAAAGGAATAACGTTAAAGTTGATTTCCGGTCTTTTACACAAGTAGAAGGTGTTTCAGCTAAGGAATACAGACAGACGAGGGTGAGTATCTTAGACCACTCCGCAGTAATTTTTACGAGTCGTACTGCTATAGATCATTTTTTTCGCATTTGTAATGAAATGCGAATAACAGTTCCTGAAACATTAAAATATTTCTGTATTTCTGAAGCAACTGCTTTTTATTTACAGAAATACATAGTTTACAGAAAAAGGAAAATTTTCTATGGAGAAGGAAATTTTTCTGAGTTGGTTGATATAATTAAGAAACATCTGGATGAAACATTCCTTGTTCCTCTGTCCCACATTCATTCAGCAGAGATACCTCAATTGCTTGATGAAGCAAATGTAAAATATTCTAAAGCAATATTATACAAAACAGTGTGTAGCGACCTTTCTGATCTGAAGGATGTAAATTACGATATACTTGTTTTTTATAGTCCATCAGGTATAACATCTTTATTACAGAATTTCCCTGATTTTGAGCAGAATGAGATTAAAATTGCATCATTTGGTTCATCAACAGCAAAAGCAGTAACTGATGCCGGGTTAAGGCTTGATATACAAGCCCCGAATCCCGAGGCACCTTCAATGACAATGGCATTGGAACAATACATTAAAAAATTAAACAAAGAAAAATAAAAAATTAAAGCCAGCTTGCTGGCTTTTTTTATCTTTACTCTGTAAGTAATTATTTAAACAGAAAAGATGAGAAAATTTATTATTCTTGCGATTGTTTTTCTATCTGTATTGTTAGTTTCTCAGGGTCAAAATACAACGGCAAAATACAGATGGACAAAGTTAAGTACTGAATACGGAGATTTGGAATTACCCTTCAAAGGTACGGTACAGTCAGATTTGATTGTAGCTGATTTCAACAAAGACAGCAAGGATGAATTTATTGTTATAGAGGGCACTGATGCACCCTCTATCGTAATGTACATTCATAATGGCGGTAAAAAATGGGAAAAGTATTTTATTGAGAAAAGGAAGATTCAGGCAGGAGAGAGTTCTGCTATTGCTGATATTGATAAAGATGGAGATATGGATTTTGCAGTAGGCAGTAGTGAATCAAATCAAATCTGGTGGTGGGAAAATCCATATCCTGATTATAGTCCTTCTAAACAATGGAAAAGAAATTACATTAAGAAGAGTGGTTCATCGCTTCATAAGGATATGTCATTTGGCGATTTTGACGGTGATCATGAATTGGAGTTAGCATTCTGGAATCAGGGCGAAAATGCACTTTATATTGCTGAAAGACCTGAAAAGATTGAAAAGACTGATGATTGGCCTTTGAAAAGGATATATACTTATTCTACCGACGGGCAAATGTTCCAAAAGAGCAATGGTAGTGAACTTACCAAAGTAGGTGTAAATTTTCATGCTGGAATGTGTACTGCAGATATTAATCTGGATGGCATAGATGATATAGTAGCAGGAGGAATGTGGTTTAACTATGACGGGGCGGAATACAGGAGTAATGAAGTTGATAAATCTTATATTTCGGCAAGAATCGCAGTTGCTCAGATATATGAAGGTGACAGACCTGAGATAATTATGGCTCCGGGAGAAGGCGACGGTCCTTTGGTGATATATAATTACGAGAAGGGCGTATGGATTCAAACTGTACTCCAAAAGAATTTGCGGAAAGCACATAGTTTAAAAATTATTGATTTTGATAAAGATGGTGATCTGGATATACTTTCAGCTGAAATGAGAACAAATGAAGTGAATGATCCCAGAATATTTCTATTAATTAACTCCGGCTCAGGAGTTTTTGAGCGTTTGGATATATCCTCTTCAATAGATTCTCATAATACAGGAGTTGGCGATATTGACGGAGACGGTGATTACGATGTTGTTGGCAAGCCATACAGATGGGATACACCACGATTAGATATCTGGCTGAATGATGGAAAAAAATGAAAGATATTTACTTTTAGACATTTAATTATTACATTTATATAAAACAGAGGAGAGTTGGAAAAAAGGAATATTGAAATAATGGCCCCGGTAGGGTCATATGAAACATTACGTGCAGCTATTCAGGCAGGGGCAGGATCTGTTTATTTTGGAGTTGAGAATCTTAATATGAGGGCTCGTTCAGCAAACAACTTTTCTATTGGAGACCTCAGGAAGATTATAGCTACTGCTGCCGAAAACAATGTAAAATCTTATCTTACAGTAAATACAATTGTTTTTGATAACGAATTAGATAAGCTTGAAGAAATAATAATTGCAGCTAAGGAAGCAGGTATAAGTGCGATAATAGCATCTGATATGGCAGCCATTATGTATGCCAGAAAGAATGGAGTTGAAGTTCATATTTCAACGCAGTTGAATATAACTAATATAGAGGCAGTTAAGTTTTATTCCCAATTTGCTGATGTAATGGTTCTTGCAAGGGAAATGAACATAGGCAGAATATGGGAAATAAACCGACAAATAAAGGAGTTGGATATTAGAGGACCTAAAGGAGAGCTTATACAAACTGAAATTTTTATTCACGGTGCATTATGCATGGCAGTTTCTGGTAAATGCTATCTGAGCCTTCATGAAATGAATTCGTCGGCCAATCGAGGAAGTTGTATGCAAGTTTGCAGACGAGGTTATCAGGTATTTGAAAAGGAAACTGGATACGAACTGGAGATTGATAATGAATACATAATGTCGCCTAAAGATCTTAAAACTATTCATTTTCTGAATAAAATTCTTGACTCCGGTGTTTCAGTATTGAAGATCGAAGGCAGAGCGAGGTCTCCGGAATATGTTAAGACAGTGGTCGAATGTTACAAAGAAGCAGTTGAATCATATGTTGATAATTCACTGACTTTAGAAAAAATTCAAAAGTGGGATGAAAAGCTTGCAACTGTTTTCAACAGAGGTTTTTGGAATGGTTATTATCTTGGTCAAAGAATTGGAGAGTGGAGTAGTAATTACGGTTCTGAAGCTTCAAAAAGGAAAATATATATAGGAAAAAATCTGAATTATTTCTCCAATCTTGAAGTAGCTGAATTTAAGATAGAAACTCAGGAATTAAAAGTAGGGGATAATATTCTGATAATAGGTCAGACAACGGGTGTTATTGAAACTGTTGTTGAAGAAATACGTGTTGATTTGAAAAAAGTGGATAAGGCATCAAAAGGGGAGAGGTGTTCAATTCCAATAAAATCAAAAATCAGGAAATCAGATAAGTTGTATAAGATTGTAAATTCAACAGAAGTGAAGAAGCAATAATATTCATTTCAGAATTCCTTTTTTATACATTTTATTTTTTTTTCAGAGCTGAAAACATATCAAAATGAGGGGGAGGAATGTTTTCATATTATTGCTGGTTTTATTATCGTCATCAGTATTCGGACAAGGATGGCTTACAGAAGAGAATAATTTTGAAACGAACTGGAATGCTTCTTTTCAGATTGGTCCTACTTTACTTGTAAGTGAGATTAAGAACGACTTTACTGATTTCTCGAATGATATGAGTAATATGCCCGACATCTGCTTTAATTTGCAATTGGCAAAAATGGTGTGGGAAAGAATAGATATTGGAATGGATTTAGGGATGTCTTTTTATAATGGGTATCGTTTTAATCCTTCCGATGCGGTTTTTCTGAACAATACTTCAATATTCAATAACGATGAACGGAAATTTCTACCATATCCAATTTCTTACAAGTCAGATATTATTAATTTCTCATTCTTTTTAAAATACAATTTTATTAATTTTAGTTCATTCTCAAAGGGATTTATTGAATTGAACATGTATTCAAAATTAGGATTAGGTTTGGCATTAATAAATTCTGAGTTGGGGTATAGAGAAAAAGCAAATTATGCTTTTACAGGTTTCCCAGAACCTTTATACAAATATGACAGATTTGATTCTGATTTTTACACAAGATATGTAATAAATCCTGCATTTGGATTGAACTATCAATTAAGTGACAGAATTTTTTTATCGTTTGAATTTGGGTTTAATTTTATAAATGCCGATTATGTTGATGGCTTGAGAAGATACAGTTCAGATTTAACATTAGATACTCCTCAGGCAAATATTAATAAATATTTAATTCCATATATAGATGTTACAGGTAAGTTCTTGTTTGGAATATCTTATTTCTTTAATTTTGATACCCGACGTGAAACAAGACATTTAGCTTTGCCATTTTATTATAACAGATACAGATCTTATTATTCAAAATTTCAAAAAAAACCAACAAAGTACACCCTTCATGAGAGACTCCCGTTTTATAATGATAATTTTGGGGAATTATTCAAATAAAAAATTTAATTGTGAAAATGAATAGATTATTTGCAAATGGGTTTTTATTGTTTATTTCTGTGATTATAATGTTATCAGGAATATTAAATTCCTGCATTTTTAAGGAAAGGGAAGAATTATCACCTTTGGATGCAATACCCCAGACATCATCTTTAGTTTTCAAGATAAAAGATTTAGTTGAATTGTCAGAATCTTTAAACAATAAATATCCCTGGTGGGAAGTAATCTCAAAATATGAGATATTCAAGCCTTTTCAGCATAATTTGAAAACGTTTGAACATTTATCCAAAATTTATCCAGAATTTAAAAAGTTTACCAAGGGCAGAGAAGTTTATGGAGCATTAAATTTAGTAGGCAAGAATGAAAAGGAATACATTTTTTCTGTTTCACTAAGTAATAATACAGATGAAGATTATATTGAAAGTTTTATTGAAAAATATGCCCGTGACAACAAGTTAACAATAGTGAAGAGAAAGTATAATAAGTATTCAATTATTGAAATTTTTAATATTGAAAAGTCTGATTTGAAAATGGTTTACACATTTGCTCATAATCTGTTTATATTCAGCTATAATTCTTTGTTAGTAGAAGAGTCGTTGAGGCAAATTGAATTAACTTCCATTGAGGAAGACAATGATTTTATTTCCTTGAAAAAGACGATAGATAATAAAGCTGATTTGAATTTATTCATTAATCATGGGAAAGCGAATTATTTAATTGATCAATATTTGTCTGATTATATGAAGAATAGATCAGAACTGCTGAATTCTGATAAACGATGGACTGAATTGGATTTTACTTTCAAACCGGATAAAATAATTGTGAGTGGATTTTCAAAAGGAGATGAAGAAGTAGGATATTTTTCAAATTTATTTAGAGGTCAAAAACCTGGAATATGTAAGATAGAAGAGGTAATACCTTCGGGAGTTCCTCATTTTTTAAAGTTTTACATCTCAGATATTGAATTATTTTTTAAGGAAATAAAGAATTTCAGAAAAGAACAAAATTCTTTATTAATAACTGAAAATAAGTTTAAGGAGATTGAAAAGATATCCGGATTTAAAATTGAAGAGTTCTTTTCTGAAATATTCGATAAAGAAGTCGCTGTTTCAGGTGTCGCAACTGATCAGTATTTATCTGATAAAAGAGGTGC
>CAYXJA010000012.1:11800-19264 GCA_964465425.1 uncultured Prolixibacteraceae bacterium
TACAACAACTATGTTCTTTTTGCTGATTCGTATGAATCTTTGTGTAAGATATTGATGTCTAATGTTCTGGGAGAAACATTATTATCAGATTCAGGATATAGCAAATTTCAATCTGGGCTTACGAGCAATAATATATTTAATTTTTATTGTAATATACCAGTTTCATTATCAATCTCTGAAATCTTTTTTAATAATGAAGTTTCCAAAAGAGTATCGGGAGATAATGAATTAAGGAAATTTAAGAATTTTGCATGGCAGATAAGTAATTCCGGAGATCAAATTTATAATAATGCTGTAATATCTTTTGATCCAAATATTGAAGCAAAACCCAAAACTGTTTGGCAAAGCAGATTGTCTGCTCCTTCGGGATTCAAACCCCAATTTATAGAAAACTTTCAGGACCCTGCAAATAAAGACATTGTTCTGCAGGATAACGAAAATAATTTCTATTTAATAAATAACGTTGGAAGAATTTTATGGCAGATAAAATTAGAGGCTCCTATTTTAGGAGAGGTTCATCAGATTGATTTTTTCAAAAACGGAAAAAATCAATTAGTTTTTAACACTTCGGAAAAACTATATATACTTGACCGAAATGGGAATGATGTTGGTAAATTTCCATTGACATTCCGGGCAAAAGCTGTCAACGGAGTTGCTGTTTTTGACTATGAAAAAAATGAAAATTATCGTTTTTTCGTTGCTTGTGAGGACCACTTGATTTATGCGTTCGATCAGGAAGGTGATATGGTGGAAGGATGGGAGTTGTTCAAAACTGATCATCCAGTCAAATTTCCATTACAGCATGCAATAATTGAAGGTCGTGATTATATAATAGCATCTGACCTCATGAAAGATTATATTCTTGACAGGAAAGGAAAAATAAGAGTTAACACGGACGTTGTTTATCAACATTCTGCAAATAACAAAGTATATTTTGAAAAAAGAACGGCATCTAACGAACCAAGGTTAGTAACGACAGATAATGAAGGCAGGATACATCGGACATATTTTAATGGAAGTCATGAAGTTGTTGAATTCAACAAATTTGATGATACTCATTTCTTTATGGCATCCAATGTTGACAAAGATGAAGAGATGGAGTACATTTTTGTATTGAAGAATCAAATTTACGTGCAGGATAATACTGGAAGGAGTTTGTTTTCCCAAAAATTGGAATGTAACATTGATTTTTTACCCGGAGTATATTTGTTTGCTTCTAATGAAAAAAAGATAGGGGTAACTTGCAAGGGTTCAAACAAAATATTCTTGTTTAATATTAACGGGTCATTATATAATGATTTTCCACTTGAAGGTTCTTCTGAGTTCTGTATTGGTTTAATCAGTGAAGAAAGTTCAAATTTCAATTTATTGACCAATAGTCCGGATGGATATTTATATAACTACTATGTAAAAAAATAGGTGACTGAAATGATATTAACAGTCACCCTTTTATTTAGAATTATTTTTTAATTAGATTGAAGTATTTTAAACACTTCAGTTAAGTTTGGTGTTAAAATAATTTCTGTTCTCCTGTTCTTTTTTCTTGCTTCAGGTGTTTTTGCAGCAACAAGAGGTGAATACTCGCTTCGACCTGCCGCAGTAATTCTTTGGGGATTAATCTTTTTATTGATGAGGATTATCTTAGCAACTGAAGTTGCCCTCATAACACTTAAATCCCAGTTGTCTTTTATTTGTCCGGAACCTGTTAATGGAACATCATCAGTATGACCTTCAATTAATACATTGATGTCAGGATTTCCGGCAAGAACTTCGCTAAGGCTTTTTAGAGCTTCCTGTCCTTTTGAATCAACAGAATAACTGCCTGTTTGAAAAAGCAGCTGTTCATCAAGTGAAACATATATTTTTCCGTTTTTTTCATTGACGCTTAATCCTTGATCATAAAAACCAACCAAAGCCTGGTTTAACTTTTCTTTAAGTGAAGAGACAGCATCTTTTTGTTTGGATAAAGCAGTTTGAAGCTCTAAAAGTTTCTCCTGTTGTTCATTATATTTTGCAAGTGTCTCTTTTAATTTCTGTTCCTTTTCTGTTAATTCAACTTCAGATTTCTTAACTCTGTTCTCACGATCCTGTAAATCATTTTGAAGAACTTGAAGTTCAGTTAAAAGCTTGGTGATTTCTTCAGAACTTCCATCTTTTATTTTATTAATTTGGTTCTCAAGTTCCATCCTATATTTTGAAAGGTTTTCCTTTTCAGTTAACAAAGATTCTTTTTCCTTTTTGAACTTCTCCAGTTCTTGTTCTAAGGAATATACTTTTTTCTGAAGTGAAAGTACTTTTCCGTCCAATTCATTAACTTCTACTGTAAGATTGCGGTTTTCTTCTTTTAGGGTTTCATTGTCTTTCTGGTAATTATCTGCTTTTGTTCTCAATTCGTTGAATTGTTTAAGTGGCATACATGATGTAAACAACAATGAAGAGCAGAAAGCGATTGAAATAATTAATCTTTTAATTTCCATTTTTGTGTTATTTTTTATTTTCAGTTTATATTTTTCATACGGATTTTACGTTATAATATTTTTAAAATTAACAATTTTATTTACAGTTCATTGATAAAATCTTCAATGACTTTATTTCATCAAATAAAACTATTATTTAAAAAAAATAATAAAATTCTTAATTACATTTTTAAAATCATATCAACATAATTCCTTTCAGAGTGTTTTAATATGACTATTTTTATGGGTGAATTGTTTCATTAATGCTATATTAGAATTTTTTATATAATATGTCAGTAGGCGACTATAAATTTTTGAATAAAATAAATTCTCCCGAGGATTTAAGGAATATTCCGGAGAATAAACTGGAGGATGTTTGTTCTGAGCTAAGGAGTTTTCTAATTGAAGAACTTTCAAAAAATCCGGGGCATTTTGGAGCAAGTCTTGGGGTAGTTGAATTGACTGTTGCTATCCACTATGTATACAATACTCCAATCGATAAGCTTGTTTGGGATGTAGGGCATCAGGCATACGGGCATAAAATACTTACAGGTAGAAGAGATCAATTTCATACAAATAGAAAATACGGGGGGATTAGTGGTTTCCCTAATATCAAAGAGAGTGTTTATGATTCATTCGGAACAGGTCACTCATCGACTTCAATTTCTGCTGCTCTAGGTATGGCTATTGCTTCAAAATTAAAAGGGGATGATAATAAAGTTATTGCGGTAATTGGAGATGGTGCTCTTACCGGGGGAATGGCATTTGAAGCTTTAAATAATTCAAGTATATCTAATCCTGATGTTCTTATAGTTTTGAATGATAACAATATGGCCATTGATCCAAATGTTGGAGGATTAAACAAATACCTGATTAAAATTGCTACATCATCAACTTATAATAAAGTTAAAGACAAAGTTTGGAATTTCTTGGGTCGCTTTATCAAAGCAAGGAATACTGTTCAAAAAATTGAACATTCTACAAAATCATTTTTCCTCAAGGAAAGTAATTTATTTGAATCTTTTAATATCCGTTATTTCGGACCAATTGACGGGCATAATGTGAAATTACTTGTTAGAGTACTTTCGCAATTAAGAAAATTCCCCGGACCTAAAATTTTACATATAATTACAACTAAAGGGAAAGGTTATCTTCCTGCAGAATGTAATCAAACTTTATTTCATGCTCCCGGGAAATTTGATATTAAGACAGGTGAACCCTTTATTCCGGGTAATGAATTGGAACCTCCTTTATACCAGGATGTATTTGGAGAAACGATAGTTGAATTGGCCAGATTAAATGATAAAATTGTAGGTATTACTCCAGCAATGCTTACCGGTTGTTCTTTGAATTTAATGAAAAAAGAACTTCCTGATAGAGTTTTTGATGTAGGAATAGCTGAACAACATTCTGCAACTTTTGCTGCAGGTCTTGCTTCTTCCGGCATGGTACCTTATTGTAATATCTATTCTTCCTTTTCGCAAAGAGCATACGACCAGATAATTCATGATGTTGCTATCCAGAACCTGAATGTTATTTTCTGCTTTGATAGAGGTGGTTTGGTAGGCTCAGATGGTGCAACTCATCATGGTGTTTTTGATTTGGCTTTCCTTAGGTGTATACCGAATTTAATTATTTCAGCTCCAATGAACGAGGAAGAATTAAGAAATTTAATGTACACTGCTCAGAAATTATCTTCTGGTCCTTTTGTTATAAGATACCCCAGAGGGAGAGGGGTACTTAAAGACTGGAGAAGGCCTTTTACTGAAATAGAGATTGGGAAAGGAAGAAAAATTAGAGAGGGGAATGATATAGGGATTATTTCTATTGGCCATCCCGGGAATTTTGCCGAAGAAGCCATACGAAAATTAGGCGAGAAATATTCTGTTTGTCATTATGATATGAGGTTCCTGAAACCAATCGATGAAGATTTGTTACATGAGGCTTGTTCAAGATTTAAAACTCTTGTAACTGTTGAAGATGGAACTGTTAAAGGTGGCTTGGGAAGTGCAGTGGTTGAGTTTGTAAATAAAAACAAGTACTCTGCCAATGTTGTAATGCTTGGAGTTGATGATTATTTTGTTAGCCATGGAAGGCCTGATGAACTTTATAAAGAGTGCGGATTTGATTCTGAAGGAATAATTAAAACTATTAATAGTATTTTAGATTCTAAAGTAAACTAGAATATATGGCTATAGATATTTATTTTAAGAAAAAAAGATGGAAGCAAATCATTTTCATAGCTGCTATTTTAATAGGAATTGGATCCTTACTTTATACAAATAAACTTGTAAAACAGGTATCTTCTGAAGAACGTTCCAAAGTTGAAAGATGGGCTGAAGCAACAAGATTATTTGCTACTAATGATGATTTGGGGAATGAAGTTAATAAATTTCTGAATCAGGTTCTTGCTGCCAATAATACTATTCCCATAATTGTTGTTGATCAGGAAGGTGTAGTAAACATTGATGGCAATATAAAATACACTGCTAAAAACAAGGATAAAGTCCTTGCAAGAGAACTTGAAAAGATGAAATCCCGCCAGGAACCTATTGTAATTCCTCTTGGGGGAGGAGTTGAACAATATCTTTACTATAAAGAATCATCTCTTCTTGTTGAGTTAAGGTATTACCCTATTTTTCAAATGGCAGTTATAATTCTCTTTATTGCAATTTCATATATTGCATTCAGCTCTGCAAGAAATGCAGAACAAAACCTTGTTTGGATTGGAATGGCTAAGGAAACAGCTCATCAGCTTGGGACTCCCATTTCATCCTTAATAGCTTGGGTTGAACTGCTTAAAGAAGAAAAAACTGATTCTAAAATAATTACAGAACTTATAAAAGACACCGACCGTTTAGAAAAGATAACTGACAGATTTTCAAAGATTGGCTCTAATCCTGAGTTATATCCGGAAAATATATATGGAGTACTTGACAATTCAATTCAATACCTTAAGTCAAGAGTTTCTAAAAAGATTGAAATTCTTCAAAATTTTAACGGAAATGACGAATTATATATACCCCTCTCATCATCTTTGTTTAGTTGGGTAATAGAAAATCTTGTCAGGAATTCTGTGGATGCAATTGAAAACAATCAGGGAGTAATCAATATTGACCTTCAAGAAAAAGAAAGTGAAGTTATTATTGATGTTACTGACACTGGTAAAGGTATTGCGAAATCAAGATTTAAAACTGTTTTCCAACCTGGATATACTACAAAGAAAAGAGGTTGGGGATTAGGACTTTCTTTATCTAAAAGAATTATTGAAATATTTCATGGAGGAAAAATATTCCTTAAAAATTCCGAACCCGGTAAAGCGACTACTTTTAGAATTATTTTAAAGAAAATACAATGAAAGTAATTTTTCCAGGCACATTAAATAGAAGCACATTACTAAAACTAAATCTTATTTCAGTTATAGTTATCGCTTTTTGTGAATTCTTTGTTGTATACACTTTTCTTACAAAAGGAATGGAGGAAGGTATCGAACCCTGGAAATTTAAAATTATTCTTATTGGATTGATAATAGTAAGTTTCTTATTCCTGGCTTCAATTGCATCGTTTGTGTATTTTTTCTACTCAGGCAAGAAGAATTGATGTTTTTGAATGATTAAGAAATATTAATTCAATTTATTTATTATTGAAAGTTGTATAAAAAAAACTCTAAATATGTATTGGATTGGTAAATTTTTATACTTTTGCAAAACTTTTTAAAGGGCAGTGAATTATCTATCTAAATATGCAATTGCTTTTAAAGGACTAAAAGAAGGAACTCATCTTTTTGAGTTTGATGTTGATAACAAGTTCTTTGATAGGTTCGAAAACAGCGAAGTAAAAAAAGGCACATTAAAGGCTGATGTTAAATTAATAAAACAAAGCACCTTGATGATTCTGGATTTTGCTGTAAAAGGACATGTTGAATTGATCTGTGACCGGTGTCTTGATAATTATAATCAAAAAATCAAGACAAACAGCAAATTGTTTGTTAAATTTGGTCACGAAGAAGAAGAGATGAGCGAAGATGTTATTGTAATTACTTACGATGAACATCAGATAAACATAGCTCAGTATCTTTATGAACTTATAATATTAGGATTACCAATAAAAAGAATTCATCCTGAAAAAAACGGAAAATCTGATTGTAATCCTGAAATGGTTGAAAAGCTAAAGGAATATCTGGTTGAAGATGTTTCTGAAGAAGAACCGGAAGATAATATGTGGAGTGAATTAAAAAAATTATTAGATAACAAGTAAAGTTTAGAAGAAATGGCACATCCAAAGCATAAACACTCAAAAACGAGAAGGGATAAACGCAGAACTCATGATAAAGCGATTCCTGCTACTATTTCATCTTGCTCAAATTGCGGAGCATCTGTTAAATACCATACTGTATGTCCGGAATGTGGATACTATAGAGGTAAATTGGCAATTGAAAAAGAAGTTACTGCATAGAATTTCTGTAAAAGCTTATCTATATGTATTGAATCCTGCACTAGCAGGATTTTTTTTTGTTTTTTATATATAAAACATAAAATGAAAATGTAATTTAAGGGAGTTGAAAGTTTTTTATTAAATTTGTTTTCCTTAAATACTGATTATGTCTAAAATTACTGAAAATAATCTGGGAGCGGTAAATCTGATTTCTCAATCTACAAATGTAACAGGAGATATTTCTACTGAATCTGATATAAGGATTGATGGAATTCTGATTGGTAACCTTTCTACAAAAGGCAGATTGATAATTGGACCTGCCGGTAAGATTGAAGGCGATGTTGAAAGCCGATCAGCAGAGATTGAAGGAATGTTAATCGGAAAGATTAAAGTAACTGAATTGTTAGCATTAAAAGCGACATCTAACTTCCAGGGTAATATTACAACAGGTCAGTTATTGATAGAACCGGGAGCAAATTTTTCCGGTAATTGTGTTATGAGTAAGTAAAGTAGATTTAAACCCATTTATTGTTAATGTTGAATCTTTGCAATACCTTACATTGATATTATGGAA
>CAYXJA010000013.1:0-18770 GCA_964465425.1 uncultured Prolixibacteraceae bacterium
ACTTATGTTATATAAGAAAAACTTTTTTACTTGTAGGAAATGTACTTTAAGAGTACCTTATACCAACCAAATACCAAAATGGTCTATATTTTTTAGTGTCGCAGTCGAATGTGGTACGAATGAGGTACGGATGAGGTAGGTATTTGAATTAAATAAAAAGTGGTGTGTCCTATCCTAAAAACGGTACACAGTTTTTTTAAATTTCACTAGATAAATTGCATTCTAAATTTTTATTTACCTTCTAAACAATACAGTTTCTGTAAATTTTAAAGCACCCCTTTACAATTTAAAAAAAAATTGGTTCTTTAAGATGCTATTATATATATTTGTAAATCAATGAATTTAAACCAGAATAAAATCTTCTTGCAACATGAAACAGGCAGTTTTATTATTTATTCTTCTTACAATAGCACTATTCGCCAATTCACAAGAAAAACTAAAGAGTTATAAATGGATGCAGAATGGTATTGAGTTTATTACAGAAGAAAACCTCCGCATTGTTGAATCAGACCATAATTTTTTTCGATGTGATGGAAATGAGAGTTCTCTGTGGGTAAAAAAAATAAATGCATACCTTACTCCAATAGAACGTGAAAAATACCTGATGGAGTTGATTTCAAATTTAGGGTACAGTGTTTTTGGTAAGGTGAAGAAAGAAATGAAGGATTCAGTTATTGTATATTTCACCCGAGCTGAAAACAATAAGAACTATGGTTATATTTTCTTTTTTTCAGATACATTGGCCAATAATAATCTCTTTTCAGGTTACCTTACTACAGGATCAAAGCCCAAAGCTGATATAATGAGTTTCATTCGATTTAAAACCTTTCAGGCAGATCCAAATTTTAACCCACCTACAAGTAAATCGGCTCAAAACATTTACGCTGAAACCGCAGATGATCATGCAATTATCAAAGAATCTACAAATCAGGACTCACTTATCATTGGCAAGGATATAATATATAGTGAAATAAAGGGACTGTATCAGAAGTATTCACCTGATATTAATTTTTTGATGAATACTTACGATAAGCTGCCAGAAAAACTGGGGGCCAGAAAAATTGGTATTCACGAAGATTTTACCCGATATTTAAGCGATACGTTAGATATGAGGTGGCTTTTTCAGAATTCTACCTTTGCACACGAAACCTACCATAATGTTTGTAGTTGGATGTCTATTCTTCAAAGCATAAAGAAAACAAAGGGCAACTATACCGATAGAATTTACAGTTATTATCTGGCAGATTCTACCTTTATACATGTAGAAAGGCTAAATGTACCTCCGGCAAGTATTGTGAATAAATCATTTCCGGTTCAATTTAAAGGTAATGAACTCTATTCGCTTTATATCTACCCTTCATCTCTTTTGAATGCTACTCAAAAAGATGGAATATATACACTTTTAGATGAATTTGGTGCCTATAACGTAAAACTGATTTGGCAAAACGATTTACTTCAAATGTATTATGACAGGGGAGAGGCAAATGCCCGTTTCTTCGGCAGGTATCTTATCAACTCAATTGAAGCTTTTTATTATAGTCTTTCTTTTAATCAATACATTCTGCATTATTTTAACATTCTCAAATCATCATCACCCGAATTATTTAAGCAATTAACAGAAGATTTTAATTTTAAAAAAGCACTTGTTTTTCAAAACCAGTTATTAAATAAGCAAATTGAAAGATTCAACTCAAACAAAACAAAGATTCGCGATTCATTAGCTGAGGAGTATGTGGCTTTTATTGAGAATGAAAAGGAACTTAAAATAGATAATTGGGTATGGAAAAATAGCGAATGGGAACAGGTGAACAAACAAATCCAATATATAAATTCAAATATTGAATATCAACTGATTGCCAAAGAATTTGGTATTGCGCCAATAACTCAGATAATCATTATTAAAGAATAAATTGTTTTAGAATGAGAATTGTCACAGCATTTTTTTGTCTTTTCATTCCATTTCTTTTGAATGGTCAAATGAAGAAGGTGTATTGGGTTGAAAAAAATCTGCAATTCGAATCAAAAAATAATATTGAAATAAACGAACATGATTCCTCGGTTTTTCAAGCTTCATCCGATAACTTTAAATTATCGATTTGGAAAATAGAACACTTCCTGATAAAAGAAGAAATGGAGGATTGTTTGTTGAAACATGTTGAAAATAAGGGCTTCCTGGTTTCAGGCAAAGTAACATCAACGTACAAGGACTTTCTTAGTAGAGTTAGTTGTCAGGTTAAGAATCAAGGTTATTGGGGTATTTTCTTTTTATTGAAAGAAGAATTAAACCACGACGACTCTTTTCTGGGATTCCTCACGACAGCTACCAAACCCACGGTTGATCAGCTAAGGATGATTGAAAATATAAAGGTACTTGAAGATGGAAATTTAAATATGTCTTATTATGGAGAAGATGTAAAAACCAATAAATCAATTGAAGTAAAAATTCAAAATGATTTGATGACATTAATCCAAAAATACTCCCCTGATCTGTTCAATTATGCCGATTATTACTACAAGCTGTCGTCAGATTTGAATGGGAAGGAACTCAGAACAACATATCTTTTATCTTCCTATTTTCCTGATTCAATTCCTTTTCATACACTTTATAAGAAATCCGGATTTATTTTTAACCTGATATCCAGTTTGAATAGTCAATTATCAACGATTGCCGAATATGAATCGAAAGACCTCAATAGTGATACAGAAATTTTTTCTTTTATGCCTGTTTTAGGGAAAAGAACAGATATTGAAAAAATGGAAACACCGCCTGCAAGTATAATCAACCGTACATTTCCTTCCAAATTTAAAGCGCCTAATTATTCCGACAATATTTTTCCTTCATCATTAAATAAATCAACTCAATTGAATGGCATTTTAGGATTAGAGAGTATGTTTATAGCCAATTGTTATGAAGTCAAATGGTATAATGATTTTTTAAGCTACTATCGTGATAAGGAGATAAATACGGTTACTTTTTATTTGGATTACCTTTATTCATTTCCGGATTTTTGCTATGAGGCCCTTTCTGTAAAGCATTACATCATAAAATATCTTTCAGTTTTACAAAAAGAAATGCCCGATATCTATTTAAGACTATACAACAATGCTAATTTCAGATTTCTAATTAAATACAATTTCTCATTTCTCGATCAATATATACAGGAGTTTAATGACAACAAGATGAAAATCAGAGAAGAAATTGGCAATCAATATCTTCCATTTCAGGAAGATGAAACAAAATTACTTATAAACGACCTTCAATATAGTAATAACGATGCTCTTGTACTCTTTAATTCACTTGTGAATTTTATAGACGATGAACTTAATTATCAAAAAACAATTACTGATTTTGAAATTCAAAAAGGTCAGTTGATTTTGATTATAAGAGAATAAGTTTAGTATTCATTACTATTTATCAACTGTAATTGACAGTTGGTCAACAATAATATTTCAATACTTTTTATGCTAATAAACATATTGAAGTGTTATATATAAATTCAAGAGTGCATTGACTAATTGTTTATTATTTAATAAATTTGGTTAAATAATTTAACCTGAAATGACCAAACCTAGCTATCCCAATAGTTATACTACCAATTTAAACATAATAAAAGAGCTTAAGAAAAATTCAATTGGATATACCCATTTGTTTTGGGTACTATTCTTTAGGTATTTGGCAATATCAACCAAATCAAGTGCATCATGAGAAAAATATTTTTATTATTAGTTGTGATAATGTATTCATGCACATTATTTGCTCAAAGAAATTATGCTGAAATCGGTAAAAATTATAATTCAGTTCAGATATATCCTAAAAAAAGCGAAGTTTTTACTGCCAGAAATTTTAAAATGTTAAATGATTCGGTAGTTAATTTTACAAGGATTTCACCATACAGCAAAGAAACTCTAGATATTTCTAAAATTAATTTTATTTCAGTGAAAAAGGGGAATCATGCCCTTTCTTATGGTCTGATTGGTGCTGGAATCGGGTTTGTATTTGTTGTAAATGGAATTTTAAAGTTTAATAATTCGAATCTAGTATATAACCTTACAGAAGATGAATTTATTCCTGTTGCAATTGGAGGTACTTTAGGATTTGCTGCAATTGGAACCCTTATCGGATTAAGCGTTCCAAAATGGAAAAATCTGTTTCTTCCAACAAATTCTACCAGCTTTAATTTTTTTATTGAACCAGAAATTCATTCCAGATATTGTGGGATTCATTTTGCTTGTAACTTTTAAAAATAATTATTTCAATACAACGATGTTAATACTAATCCTTTTAAAAATAAAAATCATGAAAAAATTACTGTTAGTTAGTTTTATAAACTTATTAGTGTTTGCTGCCTATTCCCAAAACATTCAATTTTATGGTAAAAAAGAAGGAGTTACATCACAAAAATATTGGTCTTGTATTCAGGACAATTCAGGTGCTGTTTGGTTTGCCGGAACAACAGATATAATTAAATGTGAAAGCGGTAAAGTTACTGCAATAAATAAAAAGCTCAATTCTTGTTTGTTTAGGAAATTGGTAATAGACAAAAACAATGATTTATTATTACTTGATGAACACATCATTATTGGTACTCAAGAAGGTATTCTATATAAAATAGAAAATAACCAACTGAAAGAGCTCAACAAATTCAGATATGGTATGGTAGATGAAGAAAATGAAATATGGGCTTTATCACAAGGTTTTAACGCGAAGCTTTTAAAGATTGATGGTGCAAAAAGCACTGAGATTTGTTCATATAATACCATCATGTTGGCCAATTTAAATGTTGTGATTGATAGCAATAAAAACAGATGGTTTACATCGATGGATGCAGGTATAGTTAAGGTAAAAGATAATGTTTCAAAAAGGATAAAAATAATAGATGAAGGCCCGTTTAATATTTTTGAGGATTCAAAAGGAAGAATCTGGATTGCATGTTGGGGATATAGTCCTTTAGGTGAAGGTTTTACTGGATTTGGTGTTTATTGTTATGAAAATGATTCATTAACACATTATACAAAAGAAAATGGTTTGGCTAATAATTATGCTTATAAAGTAATTGAAGATATGAATGGAGTTATATGGGTTGCCCATTTATTGGGTGGAATAAGCAGATTTGATGGTAGCTGGTCGTTTGATAAAGCACCCGGAGATTATCCGGATATTGCATATAATCCATTGTCAGGAACAAGAACTGAGTGGCAATATGCTCCGGATATTGAAGCAGATAGCTTAAACAACATTTGGTACGGCTGTGCCGGTGGTTCAATAAAAATTAACGGTAATATAGGTAACCCATTTATCAGTATGTTGAAAATTCCAACTGGACATATATTGGATATTTATATAAGCAAATATGATAAAAAAAATATCTGGGTAATGAGCAAACAACAATCTCCTGTACAGGGATTGCCCATTGGATTATATAAGCATGATTTAATTGAAACTGATTTTCCGCAGCTCACAAAAGAAGCTGTTAACGGGATTTATGAATATTCAAAAGATGATATTTGGTTTACATCTTCGAATGGTCTATTCAGATATGATGAAAAAGACGGTTTTTCGTTAGTTCTGGATAAAGCAGATGTTACAGCTTTTATAAAGGATAAAGATGGTAGCTATTGGGCTGGGACAAAGACGGGTATATACCATATAACTTACTAATTGTTAAAAAAACGACAACATATAAAACAAGTCAAATTGAGAATGAATAAGAAATTATTTAATCTAATAATATTTGCCGGGTTATTTTTAGCTACAGTTTATTCTTGTGATAAAACCGACGATCTTACTAACGATAAGTTAAAAGATATAGATGGTAATGTCTACAGCACTGTTAAGATTGGAAACCAAGTATGGATGGTTGAAAATCTTAATACATCCAGATATCGTAATGGTGATCCTATATTCAATGTAACTGATAGCGCTGAATGGGCAAATCTGACAAAAGGAGCTTATTGTGATTATGAGAATGACCCCGCTAATAGTATGGTATCAGGTAAACTATATAATTGGTATGCTGTTGATGATAAACGGAACATTGCTCCACTTGGTTGGCATGTACCTAGCGAAGCTGATTGGGCTATACTAGAAAAATTCTTGGGTGGAAATGATATTGCTGCAACCAAACTTAAAGAAACTGGTACCAGCCATTGGTCGAATCCAAATACAGATGCTACCAACGAAACAGGTTTTACTGCTATGCCAGGTGGTCATCGTTACTGCGAAGGACAATTTATGTACCCAGATCGCGGTATGTGGTGGAGTTCTACCAAAGTTGAACTAGGTTATGCCTGGGCTCGATATATGTATAATGATGATAGTTACACTAATAGAGACGACGCTAACATGGGGGGAGGTCTTTCTGTTCGTTGCGTGAAAAATTAATTGTTATAATAAATTAATCAAATGAAACAAAAAATTAGCTTTTTATTCATTTACATCTTCATAACGATAGTAGGTACCATATTTACAGCTTGTGACAAAACTGATGACCCGGGCGGAGAAACGCCTAGTGCAGGAACCGTGAAAGATGCTGATGGCAATGTTTACAGCACAGTAAAAATTGGCACTCAGGTTTGGACAGTTGAAAACCTGAAAACAACCAAATACAATGATGGCACTTCTATACCTAATGTAACAGATAATGATGAATGGGCAAATTTAATAACAGGTGCCTACTGCAATTACGACAACCTTGAGAGTAACGTAAAAACCTACGGTAGACTTTATAACTGGTATGCTGTAGAAACAGGCAAACTTGCTACAAAAGGTTGGCATGTACCTACCCATGATGAATGGACTATTCTGGAAAATTATCTGATTGCCAACGGGTATAACTACGATGACCCAAATGATAAAACCAAGATTGCCAAATCGCTTTGTGGTAGAACGAATTTTGAATTATCTGATGATGAGGGCACTCCTGGTTATCAACCCGAAAACAACAATAGCACCGGTTTTACTGCCCTTCCGGGAGGCTACAGATTCTACGATGATGGGGAATTCGATGGTATTGGAGAGATTGGCTATTGGTGGAGTTCGACTGAGGACGATGAGGGGGGAGCCTTCATGAGAAGCTTGGGTTACGTTTGGGGGCATATGGGTAGAAGCGACTCTGAGAGGGGTTATGGTTTTTCTGTTCGGTTAGTAAAGGATTAATTTTATTGAGCAACAAAAAAATACAAAGGTGAATATGAAAATACTTTTAAGTTTGATTTTTACAATATTGTTATATCCTGTTTTTTCACAGGTTTTAATTGACGAATATCAGATCAATCATCCCAAACCTCTTAAAAGATCATACAACTCTTTTGAAGAGAAGTATATTTTTGAAAATAAGCAGATTAAGGAGCAGTTAAATAAACAAGACAAGAAAAGTACAATAGTTAACCAGGAAAAATCATCCGAAATTGACAAATATTATGATCCTTTGAGATTCTATAGCATTTCAGGTGGAATAATTGAAAGTGATTATGCCTATGAATGCAGGGTAGATTTTCCATTTAAAAAATGGATTTTAAATGGAACAATAGGTTATAGAACAGGAAAAGCCGGGAAAAGTTCTGTTATTGTAGAGCCCTATAAATCAATTGAAAACACAAACGAAAAGGGCATATATTTAAAGGGTGGAATCGGGATTAAAATTGGGAGAAAGAAGTCTTCAGGCAATGATTACCATTATGATCTTAAATCATCAAAAAAGGTTGGTGATTACATTGAAAGGGAATACGAAGTAACTGAATATGATGCTGATTTTTATAATACAAGTTTTCTAATGTTAGATTTTTTATATCGACCTTGTGGTCAATTTTTGGATGTGTCATCAATTGATAATAATGACTATACAAGTGTTTTTATTCATGGATATGAATTTTACCTTTCACCTAAATATCGCCATCTATATGAATCACTAGGAGACGACTGGTATCCACAAATAACTATTTTTGACCTTGGATTGTTATTTACACCTGACTTTAAACAATTTGGGGCTTTCACTGAATTTTCATTCACGAAGGACTTATTTTTTTTATCAATAGGTCTTGGTGCAATTCACAGAAAAGATGTACCAGATGATTTTAAAAATCCTTTTCCAGAAGAGGGTGGGTTTACGTTTCTTTATGATTATTCATGGTCTTATCCTGTTAAATTGTCTTTAGGTTTATTCTTTGCTGGGGGATGGTGGTAAATGTCTTTTCTTAGAAAAAGTTGACTCATAAAACAAGAGTCAAGTATTAGAGAAAAAAGAATGGGATGGGAATATGAAGTGGAGGAGTTTCAGGTTTGAAGCAATAAAGAGGAATTAGACGTTGGTTATCCCTGAAAACTGTTTTCCTTTACCTCGCTGTCAGTGGTCTCCTTCCAGGCTACTCCCTACAGTCAACCCCTGACAGGGATAAGACTTGGTCAGTAAACTAAGCTCAGGGATAACAAACAAAGGTCAACAAATATCAGTCATAATAATTAACCGAGTCAACTCTACTCCGAGATAAGACGTTCAGGTAGTCAAACTAAATCAAGAAACTACAAGGTTTTCATTGTCTAGTTAGAAAAGTACTCAAAACAAAAGGTGTCTTTCTTAACGATATGGCTATCGAATGTTTGAAAGACAAATTACTTAATTCAGAAGTTGATGAAATTATAAATGGTCGCATATCAAGTGATATTTAAATTAATGAAAAAGAATATTTAATTTTATATAAAAATGTTGAAAAATTATATAAAGAAGAAAACTGTCAAATAACTCGAAAACACCATGCCCTACGACCTTTTTATCAGCTACTCACGGCACGACAATTCAGATGGTCGTATTACCCAACTTGTTGAGCGTATCAAATCAGACTTTGAAGCTTTTGCGAATCGACCGCTTGAATTGTTTTTCGATATTAGCATTGAAGATGGCATCAAAGGAATGGAAGATTGGAGGCTCAAAATACTTAAGGGATTGAGGGAGTCACGCATGTTAATTGCCTGTTTATCGCCTTCATACTTAAGAAGTGAGTATTGCGAGTGGGAATTTAATGAATATATAAAGCATGAGATTAGTCGTGCATTTTTCGGAGATGGAATTGCACCTATTTATTTTGTTGAGATTCCAGGTTGGACTGATAATGACTTTGAGCATAATAGAACTGATTGGATAGCAGAATTACATCATCGCCAACATTTTGACTTTCGCCCCTGGTTCTATTCAGGTGAAGATTGTTTGCGGGAAGTTGCTGTAAATGAAAGAATGAGACAACTTAGTACCCAGCTAAAAGAACGAATAACAAAAGGAGAACGAGCTGAACACTGTCTTGGAAATATTGATGCAAACAATACACATTTCATAGGTCGTTCAAGTGAAATGCGCCGACTCCGAACTCAATTTGTTGAACCTGGGGCTATCGGGGTTTTAACTGCAATACATGGACTAGGAGGTGTTGGTAAAACGGCAATTGCAATCCAATATGCTCATGCTTTTGCAGATCAATATGGTGGTGGACGCTGGTTGGTAAGGTGTGAAGGTAAAGTTGAACTTCAAGAAGCTATTTCTGAACTGGCTGCACCTCTGGCAATTAAACTTAATAACGAAGAACTAAAGGATATCACTCAGAAGTTCCAGCGAGTAATGGCAGAACTACGCCGATTGGTCGATCTTCATGAACCCCATAGATGTCTAATAGTACTGGATAATGTAGATAAATCAGAACTTTTAGAACCAAGTAAAACTCAAGTCCTCCCTTCGGAAGACTGGCTTCATGTTATTGTGACAACTCGACTTGGTGAAACTGATTTATTTGGAACACATAAAAGTCGCGCCTTTCTTCCAGTTGACGAGTTACTCGAGTCTGATGCTCTTGAACTCATTCAGACGTACCAACCAGGGGGTCTATTCCAAAATGACTTAGAGCAAAATGCGGCTATAGAAATAGTGCATGTTTTAGATAGATATACACTTGCAATTGAGACAGCAGCTGTTTTTCTCGGACAGTTCGCCTTTGATGTAAAATGTTCCGACTTCCTTATTAGATTGAAGAAAGAGGGTGTTGTGGGATTAGATAATGCATCAAGAGAGAGTACTGAAGGGGTTTTACATGGAGAAAAAAGTCTTGCTGCAACATTAAGACCAACATTCGAACGTCTTTCTAAGGAAGAAAAACTAGTGCTATTCTATTCTTCTTTATTACCTGCAGATAATATTCCTCTGCCTTGGATTAGAATGTTAATTACGAAAAAATTTCCAGATTTTGGAATAGATTCAGAACCGGGATATCCTGACATTTGGATAAAATTATTGTGTCGGCTAATAAGTTTTCGCTTATTGCAGATTACTAACCAAAAAGATAATTCTGGACGGCCAGTAATTGTAAAAATGCATAGAATTGTCCAACAATTAGTTTCAAGCTTTTTTTCTGATAATGAACTGAAAACCGAAAATGCAATCTTTGAATTAAGTGTGTTGCTTTTTCAAAGTTCAATTGAAATATGTAATAATCAAGTAAATAATCAACAATTCTGGGTGCTCGAAAGCCTTTATAAATCAATCCATATATGGTTAATAAACAATCGTCTCTATGCACAGAATTCGGCTGTATATTGTTGTAGCGCATTGCGAAATTACGGTTATTATGGATTAGCATTGAAACTTGCAGAATTGGTTTTAAGGCAGTTAAGCAATGAAATAAGTAATTCGGGTATTTCTTATATTTGGTTTCATAATTTGGCTGGTATTGCAGCATTATATTTGGGTGATTCATATACAGCAGAATTACACTTCTTATCTTCTGAGAAACTTCTTGACAATCAAAAAACAGATTCTTTTGATAGACTTGACTCACTAACAAATATTGGTTGTTTATACCGTGAAACTTTTCGACCGGAATTAGCACTAAATCCGAGTAAACAGGCATTACAATTAGCAGAAAAGCTATATACGCAAAATGCTCCTGAAGTTGGAATCATATGTGCAAACTTAGGGCTTGTATTGCAAGATTTATGTAAGTTGAAGGAAGCAATTCCATTGTTCCAACGTGCTGTTAATATACATCTTTATAATAAAGAATTTGTTCTTACGACCTGTCAGAACCTAAGCACTCTTGCAGAAGCATTGAGAAATCAGGGATTGATTGCTGAAGCTGAAATAAATGCAAAAAAGGCTTATACATTAGCAAATGATTTTGGACATAATCAACATCCAATTTATATCAATATTCTAAACAATCTGGCAGGTATTTATGAAGAAAAGGAACTTTACAAAGATGCACGTAGTCTTTATAAATCAGCACTTGAAGTCGCAATTCTTAGCTATGGTTGCAGTTCACGCCACCTTTCCTTATGTTATAACAATCTTGGTGTTAACTCAATCTATATAGGAAACTTGGATGAAGCTAAAGAAGAACTTCAAAAATCGTTTGAATTGGAGTTTCATCAAAATAAACCCAACTATCAAAAATTAGCACATCGTGAACTTAATATTTCAATAACTTACCTTTTAATGAATAATTATGAAGAATCTCTACTTCATTTAAACTCTGGATGGAATTACAAATCAAAAATCGAGCTAACTGATTTACTTGCTGCAAGATTACTACTTGTTCGTTTATCATTATCTTTTTTGCTAAATGAAAACTTCGATATTTTCATGGGGCAATTATGTACTTTGCTCGATAAAGATATTTTACCTGCATCAGGAATTAATTTAAAATGGAGTTTTGATAATATTATTAAACTCAACATGAAAAACTGTTCTCAGGATCAAATTAAAATGTGGAATTTATTATACGACTCGATTAATTCAAAAACTTTGTTAGGATTAAATATTGACATGACAACTTTTGCAAATATTCAGAGACGGGCAATCAATGAAGATTGGATAAATTGTATTTTAAATTAAAGATTACGATTTATCTCATAGCATAGCGCGATCGACAGATCCTTGAGAATGAAAAGAAACATTTTGTTGGAATGATCGAAACATCCAATCATGAGCTTGTTGCTGTTTTAATCGTAGTGCAATATTTTCTTTTTTAAGAGATTCAATCTCTTTGCTTAGCATTGCAATTCTTTTTGAACTGAATGTGAAGAAATTACCAATAGATTTTAATATTAAAACCATTCTATTTCGAAGAATTACTTTAGCTGTAATTTCTTTAAAATTATCAACAATAAACAATGCATTTTTAAGTTTCCTGTTTTCTTCACTAATTGAAATAAGTTGTTTCTTAAGGGAACTAATCTCTTTTCTTTTACTAATAAAACTATCAGATTTAGCCTTCATTGTTGAATGTTATTAATTTATTTAAATTATTAATTTTAAACCATCAAGGTAGTAATTTTTACAATATAAAGCAATTATTTTTGATCGGTTGATGTGCGGAATAGTTTCATCCGAGATTTAGCCAACGATATGATGGAAACTTGAAAGGGCTGTAAAAGAGTTTTATTTAACCAAAGTGGGTTGACCATTTCATTCTTGCTAACTACTCTTTCTGCAATAATCTTAAAAATTATGATATAGATTAAAAACAAACTCTACATATCAATCTTCCCCCACAAAACTTCCATGATTCCTTGATTGATGTCATCATCGAGCTTCTGGATTTCATCAGTCCAGATGGAGTGGAACTGTTCTGCTGATTCAGGCCAGTTGATGATAGTGTTGTCAAGAATATGCCTGTACTTTGCTGTTTTTTTGAATAAATCCCAACGCTTGAAATAGGTTGGTTCCAGACAAAGTTCATTTAGTCTGGCCAATTGCAGATTAATGAATTTTTTCAACTTTTCCAATTGGTTGGTATTACCCTTTAAACTATCCTGATTATATATTATCGGGCGCATTTCAATTTTAACGGACCGTAAAATGTTTTGGACTTCAATCAGTACATTCTGGCTTTTAATCTTTAGTATCTGGGCAGGATCATCTTTTTCATCGATCTTTGCCCGAATTAAAACCTCCTGTCGCGATTTGCGGATTGCTTCAACATGCGAGGGTTTCATTGGGATATCTCCGAAATAATCAACCAAACTGTTCAGTAAGGAATTAAGTTCCCTTACATTTCCGGGCCATTGATAGGTTTTAAGGTAGTTCAAAAACTCCATTGAAAGCTGACTTGTATGATTTTTCTTTTTCCAAAAAGCTTTTGCTAAGAGTGGTATATCCTCAGGATGTTCACGCAAAGGAAATCCGTAAATCCTGAAACCATTGATCCGGTAGTATAAGTCATCACGAAAGGTACCCTGCATCATCATCGCATCGAGGTTTCGATTGGTAGCAGCTATAATCCGTACATCAATTTTTGTTGATACACTTGAACCTATTTGTCGTATCTCCTGATTTTCTATAGCATGTAAAATTTTAACCTGATTCGCCAGGGACAGGTCGCCTATCTCATCGAGGAACAGGGTGCCTCCATCTGCCTCTGCAAACAGTCCTTTTTTTGTTTTGTCGGCACTGGTAAAAATGCCTTTTACATATCCGAATAATTCCCCTTCCAACAACGACTCTTGTATTGCGGAACAGTTAACTCTGAAAAAACCATTTTTGTGCGACTTAGAATTCTTATATATCTGACTGGCAATAACATCCTTGCCTGTTCCAGATTCACCCAAAATCAAAACAGGAGAATCCGATAAGCTGGCACGATAAATCAAAGCCCGAATATTTTGTACAACTACTGAGTCTCCAATGTAAACCTCTTCTAATCTCTTAATTACTGGATTCGATTCGGGTATATTCATGAGTTTTAAGATAGAATCCTGCTCCTTTACCGGGGACTGCTTTACTTTTTTAGATTTTACCACACCTTCATGTTTTAATGAATCAAAGATAACATCGGGAATAATGATCAGGCAGGGTGGGTCAATAACGTGATAATGCATCTTATAAAAAACATTTAATCCCCGTTTGAAGGCTCCAGTACTGTTGGTATTAAATACCAAAAGCTTCGGCTTATCTATGTCTCGTTTTTCATCAAACCGCAAGGCCCGTTTAAGTTCCATTTTCTCTCCTTTCACACCACAATCACAATACCCGGCTTTTACGAAATGCTGTCGAAATGATTCAAACGTCAAACCGGTTGTCAAACAGATTGTGCCTTGATTGGTTATCTCAGTGGGTATCTTATCGCTGAAAGCAGGTTCAAAATCCACTAAGGTTAGCGTTTTCTGGTCAGTGAGATTCTTTGAATATATTAAAAATTGCATAGGATTAATTTGGTTAAAACGATGGTTTTATAATCATATTATTGGTCTTATCAACTGTTTTATCTCAACTAAAATATTTTACAAATAACTTATTATTAATCTATTACAATTGAGGCACGAAAAATGATATCTATAATACCAAACAATATTGGTTTTCTGACATGCAAATTACAAATAATTAAAAACGAAAATACCATGATTAAAAAATTTCTTACAGATTATTATCCAATCTATAAAGATGTAACAGATCAAATTAAAACAATGCCCTCAAATCAGAATTTTGAGGTTCCTTTTGGATGGGCAGATCAATTAAAGGAGCAGCAATACCCTGAATCAGATACTTTCTCTTCCCCAGCTATGTTGAATGCTGAAATGTTAACCAATCTTGCAATTAAATGTGGATTTACCACTTTTCAAATAGCTTTTTTATTACTGAAAAACGCTTTTGAAGGTCATGTTTTCATCACTTACCATATCCGTCCTGAACAGTTGTATAATCAAGGTACAATACTTTTAAAAACCAGATCTGATTCGATGATTGCGGACTTCTACGAACATTTTACGCAATACAAAGCCGGAATCCTACAGATGAAGAGATATTTAGAGGAAAGAAAAGAAGATCTCACCGTAATTAATTTCGAATTACTGGTTAATAGCATACTTGCCAATCAGTTCATCCGTTTTCCGGTTTCAATTTTCTCCACATTCGAAATAGGAACTTTCGAAGTTTTATTACCGATTAATCAAATGGAAACAGGTAAACAGTTTAAATTGGCATTAATGGGAGAAAGAGCCCTTGGAGAATATGAGATTATTGATAGGGTTAATCATATTTATGCTGAGAAGTTTAAAGAATTTGGGCAACAACTTCGAACGAAAGAAGAGATACTTTCTCATTATCAACGTAAAATAGAGCTGGCTCATAATCCAACTATTCATTCTGAAGAAGAATTAGATGATTTGATGTATAAAAAACTGATTGAGGAAAGGCTGAATGTCCTGCCGGGGAAGCGGATGAAATTTAGTAAAGCCGAACAGGACATATCAGATACATCGCCCGGTATGTTGAGAATACGGGAAAAAATCAAAGTACTTTACAGGTTGATCTCCAAAAATTGTGCTGAAATACATTCTGCAACTGAAGACGACAATAACTTTCCGGAATTGCACCAAATTTTTCTGGAGGCAAATACCATTTACAATGAACTTGTTATAATTCCTGCTGAAGCCTGGCTAAACTATGTGCGAATGCTGGTTCTGTTATCAAAAGTTATTGTCTTTCGAAAAGATCAGAAATTATCATTAGCAGATAACCATCTATTGTTAACAGCTTGCCCCAGCCGGGAGATATTGTTTTCAACTGATGAACTTAAAATCTTCCAAAAAAATATAGATACCGGATTGGTTGAATTTAGAATGAAAAGCTTTACCGACTATAAGCTGAAATTTGTATTGGATGATGAATTCATGGAGATCCATAAGCATTTTCTTCAAAAACAAATAGATTTTATCGACGAGCAAATTATTCAGCTACAAAAAGATATCAAAGAAATATTGAATTACAAAATTTCTATTAATGTTTTGAAACCCAGTAATAATTAGGAGGAATCACTATGTTGCCATCGCTTTCAAATACCAAAAAAAAGTTAGTTGTCTCATACAAAAAGACATTTGCCGAAACTTTGTGTGAAGGTTATTTCTTCGAAGTAAAATCAAGTGTAAGAAACAATTTTACACGATCAATTTGCTATGATAAGTCAGAGCATTCGCTACTGATATCTCATGTTTACAGTAACCGGGTGCATGTGCTAAATCTGTTAACAGGAAAACTTAGATGGTTCGATCATCATGGAACAACGGTCAGAAGTATTAAGGTTTTCAATAATGAAATTATAACAGCAAGCTGGGATGGAAAGGTTTGTGTCACCAATTTTGATTCACTTAAACCGCGACTGATCTTAACTGAAAAAGAAATGGGGCGTTGTCCCTATTTTACGATTTCACCCGAAAAGGATTTTGTATATACATATTCTTATGATTCTGATAAAAATCCAGATCAATTCTCAAATACCGTAAGAAAGTGGAGTCTGGTTGATGGTAAACTAAAAAAATTAATTCAACTACCAGGCCGGCACCTGTCCTTTCTTAGATCCGGTTCATGCGAGGTTTGTGGCAATAGGCTTTATGTTGTTTCAGATACCGGACACTTTCACGTTTTTGATAGCGATAGTGCAAATTTAAAGACTGAACGCTTTTTTAATGAAGAGCTTAGAGCCTTGTGTTTATTAACGGCATACAATATGGTTGCCCTGGCAGGATGCAATGGGAATATTTATTTATGTGACCTTTCGGGGGAGAAATACCTTAAAAAAATCAAGGGACATCAATATGAAATATCCGACTTGTTTATTCATCCTGATAAACCCGAAATTCTGATGAGTATAAGTTTTGACGGTACACTGAAGATCTGGAAATTGCCTGAACTTGAATTGCTTGAATCAATATATGTGAATGGAATAAACCTTTGGACAGTTGATGTCGTTAATGACCTTCTGATTGTTGGAGGAGAAGACAGGGATATCTGGATTTATGATATTAAAGATCTGTCTGAAATAAAAACTAAAGGAAGGTTGATTATTTCCGATGAAAACTATGCTTTCATGCCTACAGAAACAAATGATTTCTATGCAAGCGATTTGTCGATGATGCAGGTAAAGAACAAAGAAAAAAATATGCTTTTTGATGGGCAAACAGCTGAATATCTACTTAATGCAGCTTGTAATTTTAACTTGTTTAAAAACTTGTTTATCTCTGAAAGCAATGTTTTACCTGCCTTTATACAAAATTACTCAGGATTTTATCAACTCTCTCAAAAAAACATTTAACCAATTAAAAACTGCTGTTATGGACAAAATGAAAAATTTAAAATATGTCTTTGCAACATCATTAATCCTGATTGTATTTGCACTTGTTATTTTTAAATCACATGAAAAACAAGATGTTTTGGCAACCTCTTATTATTCTGCTGAAGATGATAAAATAAGAGTTGATTTTCTTTTGGATAGCATTTATAAAATTGTAATAGATACAACTATAGATATTTACGAAGTAAAGACAAATGAAAAGATCAGTTCATTAAGTATGTTTTACGATCCAATCCGATCGATGGCTATGCATCCATCGGGTAATTGTTTGGTTGTTTTGGGCGAATACTCCTTCCGGATTTATGATCTGCAAAACGATAATCGAATTAATAAGAATTCAGGAGCATTTTTTAATTACGACTACTCTGAAGTTAACATTACCGACATGAATTACATTGAGTTTAGCACAGATGGTAAATATCTTATGGTTATTAACTGGGCAGATGTTGAAGTTGCAATTTATAATTGGCCCGATTTGAAACTACTGACTACAGAAAACATTGGGTATTACCGAAACTCTTTCTGGTGGGAGAATAGAAGTGGAAAACTATTTTTCTTTTTTGAGTACAGGGGCGATAAAAAATTTACCTATCAAATGGTGTTTCCTACAGATTCACAGGATGAAGCACATCGTTTTTCAAAACCGGTATGTATTGATTCAACGATATTAAATGATTAATAATAAACAAAATTAAATATAGATATTATGGAAAAACAAAAGATCAAATTAGACAACAAAATGGTATGGCCAAGTGAACCTTACACCCCAAATCAGGCTATGAAGCCTGAGTTTGTTGGCAGAGAAAAAGAGATGGAAATGATTATGGCTTCCTGGATTGCTAACTCACATACACTGCCTTTATCTCCGGTATTGGTTGGTGAACCAGGGGTAGGCAAAAACCGGATTGTTTATGAATTGGCACGTTTTACCAACCGTGATTTGTATCTTTTCCAAGGGCATGAAGATATTACTGCTGAAGATTTAGCCTGTACCGTGCGGTTCAGCGATGATAAAGCAAACATAATGGAATATGTGCTTTCACCACTGGTTTGTGCTATGCTGAATGGCGGCATCTTTTTTCTCGATGAAATCGGAAAGATTCGTCCAAGGGCATTAGCACTCCTGGTAAGTGTTTTGGATGAACGCCGTTATATCGATTCCAGTTTGCTTGGTGAAAGGGTTTTTGCCCATCCGGGATTTCGGTTTATTGCAGCCACCAATACGGGTGAGGAAGGAATGCTTCCTGAATTCATACGTTCACGAATGAGACCAGTTATTAAAATTGGGTATCCTTCGCAACAAGAAATTGAAGAAATTATCAGAAAACAGTTTAAAAGCAGGTTGGAAAATCTTTCAGTTTTGGTAGAAAGATTTTGGTATGTGTGGGATAATCTGAATCCCAATAAGACTCCTCCGACCGCTCGTGATGCCATAGCTGTTTTTAGTATGGCGATGAATATTAGTGATTTTGAATTCCGGAATGGATCTGAAAAACTCCGCAATGTCAATAAAACCGAGTTTTTTTCACTGGACTCAGGCAACTATCAGCAGACCGTTTCATACGATCATCTTGAATTAGCCATTAGGCAATTGTTCAGTTAAATCTTGTCAAATTACTTAAAATCAAAAAAAAATGTCTGATCTAGAAAAACTTACAAATCTTGTT
>CAYXJA010000014.1:0-2047 GCA_964465425.1 uncultured Prolixibacteraceae bacterium
AGGGTGTTCTTTTAAATGTACTAGTAATTCTGTCGGTTTACTGGCATCATATTTTAGCATTAAACTATCAATAAGTTTACTTTCACCATGATAAACAGAATCACCTAAATTAATTTTATTTAAAATATTATCAACTCTTTGATAATCCATTTGAATTTTAAACTTAGCTATTAAAATTGCAGGTAGTATCTGATTAATAAATTGTTGCTTCTTTTCCGAAATACTTCCTAAATTATCAATTAACAAAGTATCATATAAAACAGGAATTACAAATGAGTCAGTAACTTGGATTATTTGAGATATACTGTCTAATTTTACAGTTTTTATTCTTATATCTACAGGAACTTCATGTTCATCACATGAACAGAATAAAAGTATTAAAAGAGTAATACCAAACCAGAATAATATGTTTTTTTTACGAGTGATATTCCAAATTTTTTTAATTGACTTCTCTTTAAAGCAAAGCTAAAATGATTTCAAGACAATTCAAATAATAATGCTAATTGTAATCAAAATTTATTATCCTAAAAATTTTAAGATGTTAGTATAATTTTATCAAGTCCAATTCAGGCCAATATTGAACATTATTAATAATTTTTCTCATTTGCCTTACAACATAATGAGAAAAATAAGGCCCTTTCCAAGTACTTGTATTACATAAAAAGACCCATTGAATCCCATCATTACCTCTATATAATACGGCAACAGTTCCTGCAAAAGTCCCTGTTCTGACAAGCCCGTTATCATAAACTTCTTTCCATCCAAGCGTCTCTCCCAAACCTCCTGTCATACTATTGAATGAAGTTTCTGAAATAATATCCTTTACTTTATTGAAACCATCAATGTGAATTAAGAACTTTGCAAGATCAATAGACGAAGCAACCCATCCTCCTGCTGAACCAAGTAATCTTATATCATTACCACCATACATTTTTGATACCTTTGCTGAATCTCCATTATATGGTAAAATAAAGCTTGAATCATTCTGGTCATAATACCTTACCTCATTTGAAAACCTTTCTTCATAATAATTATTTGCAAGGTGCATATCTCTTATTCCCATTGGGTAGAGAATTTCCTTGTTCACATATTCTTCATATGATTTCTTCGTTACTCTTTTGATTACTTCTCCAAGAAATAAATAACCCATGTTTGAGTAACTGTTGGCAGTACCCGGTTTAAAATGAAGCCTTCTGTTAACAGCGAACTTTAAATAAGAATCAACCGTTACAGGAGGTTTTTGCTTTAAAATTTCGGCAACTCTTAGAGGATTAAACATAGGATCTCCATATCGCTGAGTCCATCCTCCAGAATGATTTAATAAATGTAAAACGCTTACTTCAAGTAGCTGAGAATCCTTTATTTTTAAAAATTTCTCATCTCTGATTATCCCAGCCTCTCCAAAAACTTTATCATTTAAAGATAACTTCCCCTCTTCAACTAATTTCATTATTGCAACGGCGGTAATTAATTTCGATACGCTTGCAAGTCTGAAAACGTGTTCAGGATTTGTTCTGATATTCTTCTCTAAATCGGCAAAACCATATCCTTTAGTAAATATTAGCTTCTCGTCTTTAATTATTGAAACAGAAATTCCTTTTAATCCATATTTATCTCTGAATCTTTCTAATTCTTCATCAATATATTGAGACTCTTGAAAATATGAGAGCTCCTGAATCATTGCTCTTTCTATTGGATCATGATAATCAAGAGCTTTAATTTTTTCTTTAAAAACAATATTATAATATGAATTTTGAATACAAAATAATAAAGCAACTAGTATTAAAAATTTATACGGATAATAATATTTCATTGTACATTTGTAAATTACGCTTGATTACATTTGTAATCCGCCTATTAATTCGCTAACTGAATGGATGTTATGTCTTAATAAATACTCATCAATTCCTTGAATTATTTTTATTGTCGTCTGAGGATCAATGAAATTAGCTGTTCCAACCTGAATAGCTGTTGCTCCAGCAAGAATAAACTCAATAGCATCAGAGGCATTCATAATACCCCCCAAGCCTATAATTGGTACTTTTAC
>CAYXJA010000014.1:2147-9382 GCA_964465425.1 uncultured Prolixibacteraceae bacterium
AAGCAACTGATTTCATCATTATTTCCGGTCCACAACAATAAATATGATTTATGCCTGAATTTTCATTTAAAATAGGGTGATCAACTACAAATCCTCTTATTCCTAATGAACCATCATCTGTAGTTAAATATACTTCTCCATATTTAGCAAATTCATCCAATAGTATGTGGTCTTTTTCAGATCTGGCACCTAATAAAATATGAACGTCAGCACCTCTTTCTTTTGATACTTTTGCCATAAAAAGCATTGGAGCTATTCCCACACCACCTCCAACTAAAAGTATTTTTTCTCCTTTGCATGGAAGTGTAAAACTGTTGCCTAATGGAAATACAATATTTAATTTGTCGCCTTTACTCTTAGAAACTATTGATTTAGTGCCATTTCCAACTTCTTTTACAAGTATTGAAATTGTATTATTCGAATAGTCTACATTGTTTATAGAAAAAGGACGTCTTAAAAATGTTGATGGAGAATCTTCAACCAGAATATTTAAGAATTGTCCCGGATTGATTCCATTAAGCACATTTGGGCTCTTTAAATCAAGTAAATAGTTGTTATAATTAAGTTTTGAACAAGAGATAATTTCAAGGTCCTCTACTCTTTTATTCATACATTTTTCATTTTTCCCGCAAATATAACACATTTATTAAGCAGGTTGAAAATCTTCAAATGTATGATCATCATAAAATATCAACACTTTTACAATTCGCCTTGGAGAGGCTACTTTTCTGACATTTTCAACAGTTTCATGCTTGATTGTAGTATCTTGTTTATTTTCAGATTTATCTTTGAAATTTTCATTGTTTATTTCCTTTGGTTCAATATTCTTACTTACCTCGGTAAATAGATTTTTTGAAGAAGACTCAACAGAAGCACGTTTAATATTACTATTATAAACATCGCCTTCTCCAATTATAAGCCATCTTGGATTAATTGAAGGAAAAGATTCCAGTATTTTTTGAATAAAACTAAATCCAGGATTATTTCTTCCATTAAGAACATGAGATACACTCGATCGTTGAACCCCTATCCTATCAGCAAATTCAGCAGCTGTTAAATGCTCTGATTCAATGAATTTTATAATTCTATCTTTCATACATTTAAACAATTTACAATTCTATCCAATTGTATTTCGAATAGTATTTACAAATGTAATAAATAAATTAATCAGGCAATTCATAAATGTGATTTTATATGATTATACATTTGTAACCATTGGAAATCAAACTAAAATTGAAAGCTTCAGTATTTATTGGTCTTTATAAATGTTTATTGATATTAAGTATTGCTTTATATTGTATCTTTTAATTATCTGATTATTTGTTATATATATGAGTTATTTTAATGAATAAAACGAATTATGATTAGATTGTTTACAAATGTGAAGATATGTTTAAATATAAACATCATTGAACCGCATCTTACTATCTGATATATTGATATTTACAAGGATTTTATATCATAGAATAATTTTAGTAATTTTTAAATAAAACTATAATAAAAATGTAGTTGAAGTCAAGCTATCCTATGTGAATATCCCGACTCTACAATATACATATGTAATTATTAATAAAATTATTTTGAATAAATCTTGACAATACTCTATTTAAAAAATTAATTAGTCTTCATATTTTGTCTTCTCACTAATTCAATTCTTAAATACGAATAGAAAATATCATCATGATGAAACATGTAAAATTTAAAACATGAATAGGTTGTCCCTGAATTCATTTTTTCAGGGGATTACTTAGTAAATTCAGAATAATTAAATTCTCAGAAGGTTAAAAGGCTGTGAAATGCCAGGTAATTATTTGAAATTAAATTATTTATTCTTAAAAATTGATGTCTATTTCTTTGAATTAAATAATTAAATATGCACTAATTAGCTTTAAAATTATTACAAATTTGGTTTTTCATTAATACTAATCTCTATAAAGAAAAGTTGACATTAAAAATAAAATCAAAACTGAATTTGTTATTGAAAAGATAACTTGTTCTTGCTCCTAATTCAAATGGGAATAAAAACCTTAAAAAATGAACATCGGCTGTTAACTCCACTCCTGCTGATTGAAGTGTTGTGTGTGATTGAGTATTTTCATTCAATACCTCGTCCAATTGAATTGATAAATAGTCAAAAAATAAATCAGCTTTTATTCTTTTAATATAAGCCAACCCTCCAATTCTAATATCAGGATATAACAATGGAAGCAGATAATCACAACTCAATTTGTACATTCTGTCATTATCTATAGCTAAATGCCCTCTTGGAAAACTTAATTTATCGCTGAACTTATATTGCCCTGATATTTTTCTTTGATAAGAATTATTAATCTTGATACCATGATTTCTATTTAAACCCGGTAAATACAAGGTTCCGGAAGCTGTTAACATAGATCCCATATCAACTATACTTCCTGAAGTTGCATAACTTATGTCAACAAATGCTCCAAAATTGGGTAATAAATCCTGTCCAGAAGAGTGTAAAACAGAGTACATATACAATCCTGTTTCTAGAGAACTTACGTTCCCATCAGGAAAATTACCGGGAGCATCGCTTCCTTTCTGATAATTTGTCAGTTGATAGTTGATATATGGATAAATCAATTGATATTTGTTGCCTCTGCTTAAATTAAACGGGATATGTGCACTAGCAGATAAATTAGTTTCCTTCCATGTGAAATCTTTTGAAATAGTATCTATTCCAATTACATTGTTTTGATTATCAAATCTTTTACTGATAAGCTTATACGATGATTTAGAATTTCCATAATTTACTTCCCCTTCAAAAACAGGATACCATCCGTAATATTTATATTTTGCATAAAACTCTCCCTTTTCTTTATCCCACTTATATCTGTAGCCTATACTTGTTTCTGCTGTTCCCAGAATGTTTTGACTCATTGCTGAAATACCCGGATAAACAGAATAGTTCTCAGGATCAATGGATAGAGGTGCCCAACTATGAAATTTAAATAGATGTGCCGGTTTTATATATTTTTCTACCCTATAATCAATATCATCAAGATTTTGAAAATCAATTGCTCCCCCTTCCTGAAACGATAATTTCTCTGCAAGAGGGAAAGAACTGTCCGATTCCTTAAAATTGAAAGGTTGATAAACTATTGTATCCAACCTGGTTTGAACAAGTCTGTAACCATCTGATGAATAATCATTAAATATTAAGTATTCCCCGTCAAAGCTATAATCCTGAATCCCAAACCTGGAGTTGATTACCTTATATATTTTTTCATCCTTCTTATTTATAGCAAATAACTGATCTGTCCCTGTAAAACCAGCAATGAAATAGATAAAATCTCCTTTTTCTTTTGGTCTGTCAATCTCTTGATTACCAAAATCTTTTACTACAGAAATATCTCCGGAATTTAAATTTGCCCTAATTATTTTCTTTTTATTTTTTGATAAAGCAATCGCTAAAATACTACTATCTTCTTCCCCCCAGGAAGGAACCATAAAATAATCATTATCAGTTGTATTAATCCGTTTTACTATTTCTCCGGATTCAATATCGATTACAACCAACGAAAACTGGTACTTATCATCAATTTCTACTGCTGTAATATATCTGCTGTCATTGGAAACAGAAGGTGCAAAAACATTATATTTTAACTTGAAAGTCTTGGTTTTAACTGTATTAATATCCAAAAGTTTTAATACTGATTTTCCTGCATGTGACCATCTTATATCATTCTGATATTCACACCAAATAACTAAATTATCTTTTGCAGAAAATGAATTTTCAAAAATATATCCCGGAGTAAAAACCTTTTCTTCGTTTCCATCTTCAAGGATTTTTACAATGGAAGAAACTTCTGATAAACCTGACTTATAAGTTATATAATTTCCATCGCTAAGCTTTGCACAATACTTATAATCAGTATAATAATAATTCTCAGGTGAGAGTATTTCGTATGATGTTATTTCCTTTATTTTATCTTCAGATACCCATTTATTCTTGAGTCCATTGAATATTGTATCATATAAAGCAACTTTTCTAAGTCCTGTTGCTTTTTTCAATCCTCGGTCAAAGGCATTTAATGAGAAAGGCTTTTCAGCTACGTTTCTCACCACATCATCCCATATTAAATCATTATACCGTTCCCTTGCTCCGGCAACAAGCAAATATCCCAACTCATAGTAATTGGCTACATTATCTTTATATGACCCAAGATATGCCTTATCGTAGTTAAATTTACCTTTTTCAACAAGTTGTGCTTTTATAGTCTTCTGAAAATCAGGAACTCGCCCTCTCCCACTGTTACTTAGTCCTGTTTCAGCCGATACTGCATCTCCTTCAATAAACCAAAACGGAAGATAAATACCGGTTAATAATGCAGCAGCCGACTCTCCAAAAATATATCTCAAAAGAACCGGCATTTCAGATTCTATTTTGCTCAATTGTATTAAATGACGAAACTCATGTATGGCGAGCTGCTCAAACCAATCCTGTGAATAACAGTCCTGTGGAGGTACAGTATACATGTCAATCCTGCTGGGCGCCCAACCCAGCGAAGCATTTGAAATTGAAGATTCAGTGTGTAATACAACACTGACTTTTTTAGGTTTATGGTTCAGGGAGAAAGTAGTATACTCATACGACTTCTCTAAAAGTTTTGCTACTCTTTCTCCCTGTACCTCAAATCCTTCAGGAAATATTACGCTAAAATTTACAGTCCTGATCTGCTTCCATTTTATTGAACCCCTATCCTGGCCATTATTAAAAAACTGTCCATAACTTGAATGTTGTATTGACAGGAAATTCAATAAAATAAAAAAACTAATTAAATAATTATTGATTCTGAGTCTGCGTTGCATCAACGAATACTCTTGTAGACAACTCTTTGTCAATTAGATATAAACCTTGACCTTTACCTTCAACAAGTTTTAGCTGATCAATTATTGCCTGAGCATTTGCTTCTTCTTCAACCTGTTCATCTACATACCACATCAACATGCTTCTTGTTGCATGATCACTAACCTCAATAGCAATGTCAACCAGATTATTTATTGAGTCACTTACATAATTTTCATGACTCAGCGTCTTTTCAAACATCTCAATCACATTGCCAAATTCAACTGGCACATTGTCAATAGCACTTAACACTACTTTGCCATTTCTTTCAATTATATAATCGAAAAATTTATTAGCATGAGTCAACTCTTCCTTCGCCTGAACTTTCATCCAGTTTGCAACTCCTGGAAGTCCAAGGGACTGTGCATAAGCACACATTGACAGGTATAAATAAGAGGAATACAACTCCTTATTTATCTGCTCGTTAAGAGCCTTTTCCATTTTTTCTTTAAGCATAGTAAATATTTTTTGGTTAATAATTTCATTTATTATTATAATAAACAATTCTAATTTAAAAAAGATTAATCAACCATTGAAATCAAGGTTAAAAAGATTTCGCATTTTTATTAATGAAGGATTTTTTTTCATCATTGCCTGCAGTTTCTGATCGTCTGTCAACAACTTATTCTCAGGTGTCTCATCCATCATTTCTATCTTTACATCTATCAAAGAATTTTTTAAAGTCCTTGTTAAAAACCCAATTATCTCCGGTTTCAATAATCGTATCTGATCATTCTGAACAGAATTTTCAACAGTAATTTTAACTTTATAATTGTCAAGTAATACAGGCTTACTTGAAAGTGTATGATAAAGATGAACCTGATCTGAGTGTTTTCCGGCAAACTCTTTCCATGCCTCTTCCAGCTGTTCCTGAGTGAAAAATTCTTCAATCACATTGGTCTTTGCTGCATAATCGGCAGGTATTGCTTCTTCCTTTTCTTCTTCAACAACCTTCCCATTTAATGCGTCTCTGATAGAAGTAGTCGTGAACTCTTCCCTTTTCTTAAATACAGGTGCAGATTTTGCAGCAGGAATAGGTGGCCGGGTTGCCTGTTCAACAACAGGCTTTTGTGACTCTCTGTTTCCTGAGTATGAAATATTAAAGATCGGATCAATCTTTAAATCATCAACAGACCATTCAGTCTCTACTTTTTTTTTTGGTTTATCTGCCCGATCTTAATTAATGCAAGCTCTACCAAAAGTCTTTTATTTTGTGATGTCTTGTAGTTTATATCACATTGATTAGCTATTTCTATAGCTCTAACAAGAAATTCATAATCACATTCATTTGCCTGAATCTGATATTTTCCCTGAACTTCCTTACCTACATCAAGAAGCTGTATTGTTGATGCATCCTTGCAAACAAGTAAATCCCTGAAATGTGAATTCAAACCTGTTATAAAATGTAATCCATCAAAACCATTCTCAAGTATTTCATTGAAAATAAGCAGCGATTCCGATATTTCTGATTTAATAAAGCAATCAGTCAGTTTGAAATAATAATCATAATCAAGAACATTCAGGTTTGATATAACATCCTGATATGTAACTGTCTTTCCTGAAAAACTTACTATCTGGTCGAATATAGAAAGGGCATCCCTCATTGCACCATCAGCCTTTTGGGCAATAATATTTACCCCTGCTTCTTCAATTTGAATACCTTCTTTCCCGGCCACAAATTTAATCTGATCAGCTATATCCGAATTCTTTATCCTGTTGAAATCAAATATCTGACAGCGAGATAAAATAGTAGGTAAAATCTTATGCTTTTCTGTCGTTGCAAGTATGAAAATAGCATGTTTTGGAGGCTCTTCCAATGTTTTAAGAAATGCATTGAATGCACTCTGCGATAACATGTGAACTTCATCAATTATATACACGCTGTACTTTCCAACCTGAGGCGGAATCCTAACTTTATCAGTTATCTGACGAATATCATCAACAGAGTTATTTGAGGCTGCATCAAGTTCATGAATATTGAAAGATCTGTTTTCATTGAACGACAAACACGAATCACATTGATTACACGACTCAAAATCTTCAGTTATATTGCTGCAGTTAATTGTCTTGGCGAAAATTCTAGCACATGTTGTCTTGCCAACTCCCCTAGGTCCGCAAAATAAATAAGCATGCGCCATTTGATTATTCTTAACGGCATTCTTTAAAGTTGCAGTTATAGATTGCTGTCCTACAACCGATAAAAAGGTTGAAGGCCTGTATTTTCGCGCAGATACAATAAACTCTTCCATATTCTTTTAATTGATTCCAAATATAAAGATTGTAATCTTAACAACCTTGCCGAAGATTATTAACTTTTCAACATTTAATTAATAATTGTCCTTATTTTTTACTAAAACTATTGACC
>CAYXJA010000014.1:9482-12865 GCA_964465425.1 uncultured Prolixibacteraceae bacterium
ACAGGAGCTAACATATTATCAATCACTACCCTATCCAATTCTTTCAACTCGATTATTACCCCATCTACTGCCCATATCATGGTGGATGAATGTGGCGCACCTGAAAAAGCTTCAGGATGTAAAATTATTCCAATTGATACTCCTGATGGTAAACTAACTCCGGAACTGATTGCTCCTCATCTTCATGGATTCGATTTTGAACACCATTCTCAGCCCGGACTGATTTCTATTTCTCAGGTCACTGAGCTTGGCACGATATACTCTGTCAATGAAATAAAAGCTATATGTGAACTCGCTCACAAGCATAACATGTATGTTCATCTCGATGGTGCCAGAATTGCTAATGCTGCCGTTAGTTTAGGTCTGGAATTCAGAGCCTTCACTATAGATGCAGGTGTTGATGTTATTTCATTCGGAGGCACTAAAAACGGAATGATGTTTGGCGAAGCTGTAATCTTCTTTAATAAAACCCTTTCTAAAAATGCTAAATATTTCAGAAAACAATCTGCCCAGTTATACTCTAAAATGAGGTTTATATCTGCTCAATTTAATGAATATCTGGAAACCAGACTATGGGAAAAAAATGCAGCACATTCGAATAAAATGGCTAAACTGCTTGAAGATAAAATTAAGTGTCTTGGCATCACTATTACTCAAAAAGTGCAGGCAAACGGCGTATTTGCCATCCTGGATGATAAAGTAAGAGATCTCCTTCAAAAGAAATACTTTTTCTACCCATGGGATGAAAGCAAGAATGAAGTACGCTGGATGACTTCTTTCGACACGACTGAAGATGATATTAATGGTTTTTGCTCATACCTTGAAGAATTACTTAATGGGAAGACTGACATTTAGATATTATCCACAGCCCTTATCTCCGGAAACCGTCCTTCTTGAAAAGAAAATATTCAAGTATAGTCTTGTCGTACCCTCGTTATTCGTTCTCATAATCTGGCTGATAAAAATTGTTGAGATATCTCTGGGCATTGATTTCGTTAAATTAGGTGTTTATCCCCGAAATTTTGAGGGATTGATTGGCATCCTGACTTCACCATTGATCCACAGCAATTTTGGTCATCTTTCAGGAAATACCGCCTCTTTCTTTGTACTGGCTACTGCTCTGTTTTTTTTCTACAGAAAAATGGCACTCAGAATTTTCATTATTAATTATTTCCTTTCAGGTGTGCTTTTATGGCTTGGTGGCCGCGAAGCATGGCACATCGGCGCCAGCGGAATTATTTATGGTCTTACTGCTTTCCTGTTTCTCTCCGGTGTATTAAGACAAGACCTAAGGTTGCTTACTATTTCTCTGATAGTTACTTTTCTATATGGCAGTTTTATATGGGGTATTTTCCCGTTTGACCCAAAAATATCATGGGACGGACATCTGATGGGCGCTATTTCCGGTACCGTTCTTGCTTTATTATTTTATAAATACGGACCCCCTCGTCAGAAATTTGATTGGGAAGATGAACCGGATGAAGAAGAGGAAAACCCCGCTACTGATGATGATTTGCCGGATGAAAATTTAAATGATAAGGTCAATTAAATGTTAATAAAATACACTGCCACCCCAACAGTAGTTTTCTAATGTAAAAATTGTATAATTTTGCTGACGAATAAAACAGTTCTTTTTAATGATAAGTCGACGTATAATCAGAATCAAGGCAATGCAATCTCTATATGCATTCCATTCATCCCCGGACCAGACAATTAATCTTGCCGAAAAAGAATTATTTTTCAGTATTAACAAATCTTACGACCTTTATCATCTTCTATTACAGGTACTTGTTGAATTAAGGAATTATGCCCTTAATCGCATTGAGCTGAATAAAAATAAGAAGATGCCAACAAGGGAGGACCTTAATCCTAATATGAGGTTGGTCAATAATCAGATTCTTGTTAAGCTTTCGGAAAATGATTCCCTGAATTCATATCTTGAAAAATCTAAATTAACCTGGATTAATTATCCTGAACTGGTTAAAAAATTATACAATCAACTGCTGGAATCAGAGCAGTATAATAAATATATGACTGCTACCGACAGTACATTCATTGAAGACAGAGAAATTATTGAATTCTTTCTCACTGACATCCTGGCTGTTGAAGACGATCTTTATCTTATTCTTGAAGAACTGAGTATCTATTGGAACGATGATGTTGAATTTGTTGTAGGTATGATTATCAAAACTCTCAGCAAGTTTAAACCTTCAACAACAGGTTCCAAAGGCCTTATGCCTCTATTCAAGGATGAAGAAGACAGGGATTTTGCCAAGAATCTTTTCAGAAAGGCTGTCCTCAATGCTGATGAACATCGCGAAATAATTAAAAAACATCTTAGAAACTGGGATCTTGACAGAGTTGCATTTATCGACGTACTGATAATGGAACTTGCCCTTTGTGAATTCTTGTACTTCCCTTCTATACCTACTAAGGTTTCTTTGAATGAATATATTGATCTTGCCAGATATTACAGCACTTCCAAAAGTCAGACTTTCATAAACGGTATTATGGATAAAATATTGAAAAGTCTGAAAGACGAAGGAAAAGTGTCTAAAACAGGAAGAGGATTAATCGGAGAAACTGATTGATTTAATTACATATATTTGTATTAAATTAATTAATATCTATTTTTGATATTTTAGTAAATGAAGAAAATCAATATATGATTTTAAATCGCTATAATTGAGAAAACAAGATTGATGTCTTATGTGTTTAAAGATAAATAATCAAGTATAAAATAAACAATTTAATAATCACGACATGAACTTATTGTATATCATTTTAATGGCAAGTCCTCAGGCAACAGAAGGAGGTCAGCAGCAAAGCCCGCTGGGTATGTTTTTACCTTTAATCCTTATCCTCGTTATCTTCTGGATCTTCATGATAAGACCACAGGCTAAACGTCAGAAAGAATTGAAAAAATTCCGCGAGTCTCTTCAAAAGGGAGATAAAGTTATTACAACTGGTGGTATTTATGGTAAAATCGTTAACACTACTGATACTACTGTTGTTCTACAAGTAGATGAAAATACAAAGCTGACTGTTGATAAAGGTAGCGTTATAAAAGACCCAACCGACTTACAACAGCCACAGAAATAAGGACTTATAATCCTTAGTATACATTAAATGTCATTTTGGTATTAATTATTAATTCCAGAATGACATTTTTTATTATAAGCCTGCTTAATAATAAAATCTGACTTCATTTTATTACCTTTACTCCGATAATTACGACTAACAAACTTCATGTCAGGTAAAAGTCTACATAATCATATTAAATCTAAACTTAAAGAAAACAACAGACCTTTTATTTTTTTGGTTTGCCTTTTTATTGCTGCCTCTCTATGGTTCATCAACGCAATGGAAAAGCAATACGAAAA